>NZ_JBRIIQ010000144.1:0-7089 GCF_052976905.1 Glaciimonas sp. GG7
TGGTCTTTGCGTATCACAACGTTGGCGTGCGCTGTCTGAAGGTATTACTGGCACGACAACGGTGGCGCGCACGCTGGGCTTATCGACCGCGCAGGTGTATCCGGTTTCTGCGCAAAAAGGTTTAGTGGCGAAGATTAATGCCGAACACGCATTATTGAAAAAAAGTCGTTTGCCTGTGCTGGAGAGCGCCTTGGCCCACGCTTTGATTCCCGCAAAACGCAGCATTATCAGTGCCCAATTACTCGCCGATATAACGCCGCTGATGCAGGCAAAACAAGCCAACCTTAACTTGCGCATACGCAATACGCTGGAGCAATTACAAGAGCTCAAAAGTCTGCGCGGTAAAAATAAAAATATCGTCAGTTACATGATGAAACGCATTGATATTGAGAAAAAAGAATTTAACGAAAGTCTGGTGAAGTTACAGGGAACACGCACGGTATTTGCGCGGCTCTCTTTCGGTGTATTTGAGACGCTCGGTATGGGCGTTCTGAAAGAAGAAATTCGTATGACGCGCGTGGCGATGGAAGACAGTATTTTTACCGCTGGCCTGCGTTCGGCCGTGAAGACTTTTTTTGATCAGGCACAGACCAATCTGGCTGACTCCGGCAAAAAAACGGATGAAATCGCCGCGATGATGTCGATTATGTACCGTAAGTTTTCGACTGAGCATGGCTTGGCGTTGTCGACCCCTATGCCTTTTTCGCTCGATAAATATCGTCAGGAAATTAGTCTGATTGAAGCCGCTTACCGGCGTCAGTTTGGAGCGGTCACCTTGCTTAAAACTAGCCAGGTCGTATTAATGCAGCGATTTTTTGAGGCCATTGCTTCGCGCGTCAGAATGAGTTTTCTGCAAGCGAATCGTGATGTTGATGCATGGTTAAAAGTGGTGATGGCACCACTGGAAGAACAAATTCGCACGCATAAATTACAGCTTAAGCAGCGTCTGGAAGCCATTGAGCGTGTATACGAAGCGGTTGGCAGTCTGGAAGAAAAAATTCAAAGCATCGAAACCTTGTACGCGCAGCTTGAGGCGCACAGAGTGACGCTGAATATGCATGAAGAGGCGCTGAAAAATGCGCTTGAACCGGAGTTGGAATTGTTGAAAGTTGCGGCGTAAATGAAACGTGTTTTAAGTAGTAACAGTGTTGTTGCCAATATTAAAAAAAATAGTAGGGGGGCTCATCCCATCGAGGCGTCGGACGTGTTATTTGTCGACTCGTCGTTTTCGGACGCTGTCATTGACTGGCAAAAGCAGCATGGACGGCACGCTTTACCTTGGCAAAATACACGCGATCCGTACCGCGTCTGGCTCTCTGAAATCATGCTTCAGCAGACCCAGGTGACCGCGGTCATTCCTTATTATCAAAAATTTATGTCACGCTTTCCAACGGTGGAAAGTCTGGCCGCCGCACCGAGCGAAGAGGTGATGGCGCATTGGGCCGGGCTGGGTTATTACACCCGGGCGCGCAATCTGCATCGCTGCGCGCAGCGTGTGGTGGCGGAATATGGCGGCGCTTTTCCCCGTGATCCATTGTTGCTCGAAGATCTTCCCGGAATAGGCCGCTCCACCGCTGCTGCCATCGCGGCATTTTCTTACGGCGTGCGGGCAGCTATTCTGGATGGAAACGTGAAGCGCGTATTTGCGCGTGTATTCGGCATCAACGGTTATCCCGGTGCCAAGCAAATCGAAGAGCCAATGTGGCGTCGGGCGGTGGCTTTGTTGCCCGAGCAGGGGGTGGAATCGTATACCCAAGGGCTGATGGATCTGGGCGCGACGCTGTGTACGCGCAGCAAACCTGCTTGCCCAACTTGTCCCTTGGCGCAGCGCTGTGTGGCGCTGGCAGCGGATCGCGTGGCAGAGTTGCCGGTGCGTAAACCGAAGAAGGCGATTCCAGAAAAACAAACCGGGATGTTGGTGATCGTGGACCGCAATCAGGTGCTGCTGGAACAACGACCGGATAGCGGTATTTGGGGTGGATTGCTGTCGTTGCCGGAGTTTGATATGGGGCAGGATATTGCGTCATCGGTAATGCGTGTGACGGCTCCCTTTGGGGTGGTTGCTTCATGCGAGCCGTTGCAAACTTTCTTGCACGTTTTTACGCATTTTAAATTGCAGATTTCCCCTTTTGAAATCAAGCTTGCACGCCGTCTTGAGATGGCGGCGCAATCGTCGTATGTTTGGTATGCCGCCGATAAGTTGGCGGATGCACCGTTGCCAGCACCGGTGAAGAAATTATTGCTGGCAATGTTCCGTGAGGCCGATCTTTTTAGTCCTGCTTAGCTCAGTTTAGCTGGCGATGGCGGCGCACTACACGCTCGCTAACCTCAAAATGCTTTGCCAGATGTTCGACCATATAGACCGAGCGGTGTTGTCCGCCGGTGCAACCGATGGCGACCGTTAGATAGCTGCGATTATCCTGTTTGAATGAAGGCAGCCATTTGGCGATGAAGGCGGTGATGTCATTGAGCAGGTCGGCGACCATCGGCAACTCATCAAGGAAGTCGATCACCGGTTGGTCGCGGCCATTGAGCGGGCGCAATGCCGGATCGTAGTGCGGATTGGGCAGCATGCGCACGTCAAACACCAAATCTGCATCAAGCGGCACGCCATGTTTGAAGGCAAACGATTCGAACAGCAAGGTCAGCGGCGCATGTTCAGAATCGACCAGGCCTTTGATCCAGCTACGTAGTTTGTTGGTGCTTAAATCAGAGGTGTCGATGATATGACCAAGGCCCTCGATCTCGACCAACAATTCGCGTTCATTGACGATGCATTCGGTCAGTGTCAGGCGGTCCGATGGATTCTGGCCGGGACGCAGACGATGCGAGAGCGGGTGACTGCGGCGGGTTTCGGAAAAACGGGCGATCAATGCTTCAGTCTGGGCGGTCAGGAAAATAACCTTCACGTCGTGACCTTCGGCCCGTAATTGTTGAATATCGGAAGGCAAACCAGCCAACGAATCAGCACTGCGGGCGTCCGTCGCCACGGCTAGCATTTGCACCCCTTCATTGATCCTGGTGGCAACTAATTCGCGTAAAAGTGTTGGCGGTAGATTGTCTACACAAAAATAGCCGGCATCTTCAAGAACGCGTAAAGCGACTGATTTGCCGGAGCCGGAAATGCCTGTGATAAGAATTATGCGCATGCACAAATAATACCGCAACATTGTTTTATGGCACGAAAGTGACGAGAAAAATCTAAAAAACAGAATGTATCTTCTGTGTAGGAAGAACTATCGCATTCAAAATTGAGATTGTTCTTGGGGTAAAAAATCCCGGAGTACGGTCCGGGATTTTCTGACGCGATTTTAGTAAGTATCGCTTTCGCTATCCATCACGGCGCGTTGACGGGCAATGAAGTCTTTTAAGGTGTCGATTCCGCGCAATTGCAGGATGGTATTGCGTACCGCCGCTTCGAGCAGTACCGCGATATTGCGTCCAGCGGCGACTGGAATGATGACTTTGCGTACTGGCAAGCCCAACACATCGTCGAAATGTGCATCGAGAGGCAGGCGCTCATAGTTTTCTTCCAGCGTGGCGCGGCGCACTAAATGGACGATGAGTTTCAATCGCATTTTGCGACGGACGGCGGTTTCGCCGAAAATGGTCTTGATATCGAGTAGTCCCAAGCCACGTACTTCGAGTAAGTTTTGGAGTAGCGGCGGACAACGTCCTTCAATCATATTGGGCGCAATGCGCGCAAATTCGACAGCGTCGTCAGCCACCAAACCGTGACTACGCGAAATCAACTCCAAACCAAGCTCGCTTTTCCCCAGGCCGGATTCTCCGGTGATGAGCACGCCGACGCCGAGTACATCCATGAAAACGCCGTGCATCGTGATGCGTTGCGCCAATTTTTTGGATAAATACACTCGCAAATAGTCGATTACTTGCGCGGCAGGCAAGGGCGTCGAAAATAAAGGAATGTTTTTTTCGTCGCACACATCGAGGATATCCGGCGGCGTTGCCAGCCCTTGGGCAATAATAAATGCCGGTGGCGCACCGGCGACTAACTCGGAGGTTTGATAGGCGCGCGAGGTCTCGGACAGACGTTTGTAATATTGGGTTTCTTGATGACCAAAAACCTGAATCCGTCCAGGGTGGATTAAATTCAAATGGCCAACTTGATCGGCAGCCGAGGCCGCATCGCCGGAAATGAGTCGCTCACCACCAGGAAATCCAGCAAACCAGCCTAATTGCAGCGATTCACGATTATCTTCGTAGAGTTGCTGGATGGAGAGCGGGGTGCTTGAGGGCATAGTGGAGGCCATTAGATGCGGTTGGACGCGGTTTTGGTGCGGTCAATACTACGCGTTGATAATCGTCATTTAGTGGCTAATGTCTTTTATCGTTGCGTATCTTGCGATTTCTTCACGATTTCATCACCAATTTCAGGCATTTTCGGTATTCATAGGCTGCCATGCGAGCAGCCTTGCATGTACTGAAAGCGGATCAGGGTCGGTATTGAGAATATCTCTGAAGGTTGCGCTGGAAAACATTTCGGCAACTTCGGAGAGTGTCTCCAGATGTTGTTGGGTGACGTGGTCCGGAACCAGCAAAAATACCAGCAAACTGACTGGTTCCCCATCAGGGGATTCGAATGGAATCGGTTGCGCTAAGCGGACAAAAGCTGCCAACGGAGCTTTCAGGCCTTTTACGCGTCCGTGGGGAACGGCCACACCGTGCCCAAGTCCGGTCGATCCCAATCGCTCACGCGCAAACAGGTTTTCGGAAACGGTAGAGCGGGCAATGCCGCAGTTGTTTTCGAAAATCAGTCCGGCTTGCTCAAAAGCACGTTTTTTACTGGAGACTTCCAGATCCAGAACGACGTTTTGAGTCGGCAGGATTTTTGCAAGATTAGTCATTTTACGAATCAGTTTTCTGCACCATAGGGATGATGTGCGGAATTATAGGCCTGAATCTTGCCGGTAGCACCACCGATTGCAAAGCAGATCGCCAGATGTGCTTGCTAAAGGGACTACATCAGTTTGTGTTCTATTCAATCTCAAAACGTGCAAACAACAACAAAACGTCACCGTTGCCTTTATTACTAGATAAACGCGGGACGTAGGACGCCATCAATTTAGCTTTTTTAGTACCGAATCCAGCGATCGGCAGTGGCAGGGGAAAAGGAACGCCGCCAAAATAATCCTGACGACTGACCAGCATCGCCGTATAGCCCACGCTCAATTCGAGAGGGGATTTGGCGATAGGGAAGACCCATTCGTAAGCGTAACCAGCCATTAATTGCGGTTTTTTATGCGAGTCAGTGATGCCCAGAAAAAATAGCGATTCGTCATTGCCATCGGCATTACGGAAAGTGCGCCCGGCACCTGCGCCCCACGCTTTCTCATTGAGTTCGTCTATCCGTTCGCGTGTGTAGGTGTTGCGGCCATGATAGGCGTAGCCGGAGATATAGGCGGCATTGGTGCCATTGTCGGCAATATTGCCAAGCCGATCTTTAGTTTGTTGCCACCAGCCGCTGCTGTCGGTAGTTTCTTGTGCGTATGCGGATGGTATTACAGCAGACAGCATGAAAAAAGCTGTGATGGCGGCGATGCCGGAGTATAGAAATTTTCGGGACATATGCATTCGTCAGATAAAAAGTATTCCATATTAAAAAGTAAACATTTTGGCGTAACAACACCTTTCAACAGGCGCTGAGCGGCGTCAATGATCAGAGAAGTGTGTATTTTTTTTACAACTATTTGCGCAAAAAAACTGCGCGCCAAAAAAATTACTGGCGCGCTTGACGGAAGTTTGACGGCGGCGGTCCTGAAAAGTTGCAGCGCCATGGATTGATGTCAAGTCCGCCGCGGCGGGTATAGCGCGCATAGACCGACAATTTTTGAGGAGAACAATGCTGCATGATATCGACGAAGATGCGCTCAACGCATTGTTCGTGAAACTCATTGTGATCGCGGAAACTGATCAAATATTTTAGCAAACCTTCTTGATCGATGGGCGTGCCAACATAGTGAATCTGTACGCTGCCCCAATCAGGCTGTCCGGTGACGAGACAATTTGATTTCAGCAAGTGGGATACCAGCGTTTCATTCACCGGGACGGCGTTCTTGTCGGTGGTGAGTAAGGCTGAGTTGGGTTGATATTGGGTGACTTCGATGTCCAGACGGTCAAGCAGCAGACCTGGGGGCTCTTTAATAACCTGGCGCGAAAATGCGTCCGCCGTGGTCAGCGTAACCTGCACTGGCGAGCCAAATCCCAGCGATAAATCTGCGCGCAATAGCGTCAGTAGCGCCTCACTGTCGGTCAGTTTGGTCTGGTTGAACGAGTTCAGATAGAGCTTGAACGACTTCGATTCAACAATGTTAGGCGAGTCGGCCGGGGCAGTAATAGTAGCGATGGCGACTTGCGGTTTGCCGCGCAGATTGAGCCACGATACTTCGTAGGCATTCCAGATATCGACACCAAAAAACGGCAATGTGCCATGGATACCGATTTCTTCTCGCTTACCCGAGCGCGCAATAGAAAATAGCAGCGTCGGATCGTATTCGGCTTTGTAGGCGGCGGGTTTGCCGAGCGGTGAGAATTCTGGCGTAGTGGGAGTGGTCATGGTCAATTAGGGCTTAAACACAAACACAACATTTTGCCAGATAGCGCCATTTTTGTCGGAAGAAACCGGAAAATCAGGGTTCCGGCTCTACCAAATAGGGCTTTAACCCAAAAATAGCTTATAAACCGGATTGTCGGTCTCGTTCCAATGACGATAGCCAATGCTGGCAAGAAACGCGCGGAACGCTTTCATTTCTTTTTTCGGCACTTGCAAACCAATCAAAATGCGCCCGACATCACCACCCTGGCTGCGATAGTGGAACAAACTTATATTCCAGTTCGGGGCCATGCTATTGAGAAAGCGCAACAGCGCGCCGGGACGCTCGGGAAACTCAAAGCGATACAGCAACTCATCCTGCGCTAACGTACTTTTGCCGCCGACCAAATGGCGAATATGTACTTTGGCCAGTTCATCGTGAGTCAGATCGAGCGTGCTGAAGCCGTGCTTTTCGAAGTTTTTAGATCGATTCGTGCTTGTCCGTGGTACTCGGCATAGAACTACTGAGTCGGAGA
>NZ_JBRIIQ010000145.1:0-7071 GCF_052976905.1 Glaciimonas sp. GG7
AAAATGGTATTCGAATGATTCGGTGGCGCAACACGATGATCGAGTCCGGTAGCGGCGTGCCGGAAAAATACCTTGTTTGCTCTGGTACCGACGTAACCGAAGAAATCCGGGCGCAAGAGCGCTTGATCGTCATGGCTAACATCGACGTCTTAACCGGCCTGCCCAACCGCCATGCGATTCAAGAAAAAATCACAATGGCGGTGACGACACCGAACGCAGCCTCCTTCGGTCTGATATTCCTTGATCTGGACAATTTCAAGAAGGTTAATGACCACTACGGTCACATCACCGGCGACACGCTCATTAAAGAAGTCTCCGTTGCTCTGGGTACCTGCCTGACGGAAAACGACGTGATTGCGCGCTTGGGCGGCGATGAATTTCTGGTGATGGTTGCAACCCGGTCGCAAGTTGCAGTTGAAGCGACGGCGCAACGCATACTAGAGCGCATGAAGCAGCCGTTTCGGCTCAAGCACGCAGAAGTCTACTCAAGCTGCTCTATTGGTGTTGCGATGTTCCCCGAGCATGGCACCAATCTCGAAGATTTGGTACGCAGCGCGGACACCGCAATGTATGTCGCAAAAGACGCAGGCAAACGCACATACTGCGTGTACTCCAAAGAGATGGACAAGAAAATCAGCGAATACGTATGGCTCGATAACAACATGCGTAACGCGCTGAGCGACAATCAATTTGAATTGTATTACCAGCCAAAAGTCTCTCTTTTGACAGGAAAAGTAGATAGCGTAGAAGCTTTGGTTCGCTGGAATCACCCAGAGCGCGGTTTGATTCTGCCGGGGGCGTTTATTCCGTATGCCGAAGAATCCGGGTTGATCGTTCCGCTCGGACGTTGGCTCATGGAAACGGCAGCAAAACAGGCTGGGATCTGGAAAAAGCAAGGACTAAACTTACGTATTGCGATCAATGTATCGGCACGCCAACTACGCATCCCGACCATCATTGAAGACTTTACCCGAGCGATTCTGTCGAACGATCTGTCACCTTCGATGGTCGATATCGAATTAACTGAGAGCTGTCTGATAGAGGACGAAAGATTAGCCCATCGCCTCATTCGTATGTTCCGCGAACTTGGTGCCCAGGTACATCTGGACGACTTCGGTACTGGCTATTCGTCATTGTCGCAACTGGCGCGTTTGCCGCTGGATGTACTGAAGCTTGATGGTAGTTTTATTCAGTCGATTCACACCGACGCCAAAGCGCAAGCATTGGTACGCTCGATGGTCGCAGTAGGTCACGAATTGAACCTGAAAATAGTTGCCGAGTGTGTCGAGACCGAAGAGCAAGCAGAATTCTTGCGCAATATCGGCATCGATTACGCCCAAGGGTTTCTGTTCGGAAAACCAATGAAACTGGCAGACTTTAATGCCTGGATGCCAGCATCGTCGAGTAAAGTGGTCCGCCTGATTACAAAATCCAGATTGTAAGTTAGCGGCAAAAATCGAAAGCAATTGGCCCCGGAAGTGACCGACTTCCGGGGCTTTTTAGTTTTAGCGATGAATCCAGCTGTGCTTACCACCAGCCTGCCGGAGAAGAGATAACCGATAGCCGACTTAAGCTTCTATCGCGGTCACAGAAATGTCTTTCACGGTCGCTGCCGGAGACTTAATCCCGCGCTTGTTTTGAAGCAGCACCAGCCGCTCCATATAAGCGAGGTCTTTCTCTTGCAACTGAAATGCGGACTCGGCCCAGTCTTCCGTAATATCAAGCAGCTCGGTCTTGGTGATCGGCAACACACGTCGGCGGGTACGCAGCATTGCGCGAATACCATTGAGTTTTGGCCGCACGCTATCAATGAAGGTACGGGTTGCTTTGTAGGCATCCCCCGGCTCAAACAAGCGGTCTACCAGACCTTTTTCATGGTGCCATACCGCGCTATGCGCTTCACCAGTACTTATAAGTTGTTCTGCAAGACGCATATGCGCCTTGCGCGCCACTAATGAATAGGCACCCATGCCTGGATACAGATTAAAGGCAATTTCTGGAAAACCAAGCTTTGCATCCTTTTGCGCCAATACATATTCGTGCGCCAGTGCAGCTTCAAATCCGCCACCCAGCGCGGTTCCTTCAATCATGGCGATCGTGATAGCGCCGACACCAAAACCATTCATTGCCTCATAGACCGCATCAACGCAGGCGCGGGCATACGCCATGAGAGGCGCACGCTCGCCGGAGCGAATATGGTGCGAAAAATATGACAAATCACCGCCGACGTTGTACAACCCCGGCACAGTCGATCCGGTGACCCAGAAATCAATCGGTAAGTGAAATGCACGCGCTGCTCGCGTGAGGTTTGAGATGTCTTTGAGAAGTTCGGGATTGAAACAGGGTCGCGGATGGGCATGCAACATCATCCACATCACATTGCGCTCTGCTTCATACCAGGCGGACATTTGGGAAAGGCTACCAGCCTCAATAAAACGACGGGTCTTAGGATGATTAAGTAATGGCATTCAGAAAACTAATCCAATAAATAAAATGCGAGTCACAAAGTAGTGACAAATACAAATATGCTCGAATCGCATAATAAATCAGATTTCCTCAATCTGTATCAGACACAAAATGCGTCGAAATCAGATATGGCACAATAATCGTTCCGTCTCAAACGAGGTTTTTTATTTTACAACATTTCCCAATAGAAATGACATCTCAACGCTCTCCTGCGGTGATTAAGCTCGCATTCTTTTATACAAATAAAAATGCATCAAAATAAGCCCGGATTTAAGATAGTCTTTTAATAATATTCGTCAATTAGTGGTCCGGCGTGTTCTACCGGTAAGCGTAACGTCACTAATCAACATCCCCAAAGGCAAGATCTCCTAACTCACCATACATTGAGAGAAGATGTAGCTGTAGTTGCCGTTGTTCTTGACCTTGCAGACGCAACCACCTGAACGCAAAGCGAATTGCAGAATTTCCCGTTGACCGTTAACGCAACGTATTGAAAAAAACTACTTTGGCATTTGTTTTACCAGGTGGAATTTACGCAGGTACAGCACATGCGTCGGACAAAGCAACTCAATCGTTATCAGAATCACTCGCAAAAGCGCAAAAAGAATTCACTTGCTTCGCCTACGATAGAAGTTTTGTTTTCAAGGCAGTTAAAGGAGTCAGCACACCAGACGCCGAGGCAAAACTGAAGCGCGAAGGATTTAGCATGGCGGTTTGTCTCTAAATAAATCACCACAGACGATTAGCAAAGCGTAAAAATCCAGTAATTCATAAAATTACTGGATTTTTTTTATGTGCGCTTCGCCAAAAAAAGGCGACCGCAGATGCGGCAGCGTCATATGACGGGGTGGGTCAACTGCCACTTCAAAAGCAACGGCAACGGCAACGGCAACGGCAACGTTCGGTTGGTAATTGATACGGTATGTGCTCCGTGGAAGCTTGCCGGGGGCGGCCCGGCAGCCGGTCACTTTTTCTTGCTTCGCCAAGAAAAAGTAACCAAAAAGAAGGCGACCGCAAATGCCGCTGCCGCTTCGCGGTTCCCACATTTTCCTGCCACCAGCCGGGTCTGATGACCAACTCGCTACGCTCAAACATGTCATCAGCCTGATCCGTCTGGTGGCAGGAAAATGTGGCAGCGTCAAATGACGGGGTAGGTCAACTGCCAATTCAAAAGCAACTACAACGTCAAAAGCAACTGCAACGGTGGCTGCGCCGGCAACGTCAAAAGCAACGTCAAAAGCAACGTCAAAAGCAACGTCAAAAGTGGCTCCGCCTGCACTTCAAAAACAACTGCAACGTCAACCACTCCGTTGTTGATAGAGTGAGGACCCCCATCATCAACAAGGCTGCTGTTTTTGACGTTGACCTACCCCGTCATATGATGCTGCCAAATTTTTCAGCCGCCCGTCGGGAATTGTCTGAGGACATGTTTGAGCGCAGCGAGTTGGTCCTCAGACCCGACGGGTGGCTGGAAAATTTGGGGACCCGCAGGGCAGCAGCATTTGCGGTCGCCTTTTTTGGGTTACTTTTTTTGGCGAAGCAAAAAAAGTGACTGGCCGCCGGGCCACTCCCGGCTAGCAACAACGGAGCACAACCCGTGTCATTAACCAACAACCGAACCAGTCCCCCATCACAAAACAAACCCCGCCCCAACGACAAAAAAACCAAACAAAATCGCAATTACAAAAAACCGACTATTTCCGATTGACCTCAGTTATCCACGAAGGTATCGTGTCGGCAGTTCCTGTCAAAGGAACGCAGGCTTGAACGCCTGAATGATCTATACCCGGACCGCGTCATGCGGTCTGGGCCCTAAGTTCGTCCTCTAAGGGCGGCAGTGCCGGAGAAGCCTTTGCGCTTGCTGGTTTCTGGTATAGATCGCCAGTCGTTCAACTCTGACATTTGCCGCCCACCCCGTTATCCAACGGGACCGGTCAAACCCTGACTAAAGGATAGAACGATGCCATTCACCAATGCTCCCGAACCATCTCAAGACAACTCCCTCAACAACACCAAACAACGCCATTTCCTCACCGACTTCGCCACCCTCTCAACAGATGTCGGACTAGGCATCACAACAGTCCTCGACATTCTCGAAGCCAATGAGCGTCACCAACGCAAACCCGATCACACCGATGCCGCCGCACTGGCCGTTAGTGAAACCGGTTGCACAGCATTGCAAAAATTCGCACTCACCTCAGCCCGGCTATTGGGCAACCATGCCGTACAAGAAGTCGAACTAATCGACGCTTGCAAACAACGCTAACCGCACGCAAAAAATCCCCCGCAAGCCTAGGCAACATAGGCCACAAGGCCTATCACCGCTGCGACCTGCGGGTATCCGGTATGCCCCTTCCCTCATCAGAACAAATCCAAACCGCGCCTAATTGGATGCCATTTACGCAATTACACGCGGCAAATGCAGGTAACTCACACAATTCACGGACTATTCACATCCTATTACGCACGCAAAGGATTATCATTGGCGCAACGATACCAATTACAGCGATGATGTAATCAATGATGGTGTATCGATATTTACCGACGGAGCGATATTATGAGTAAGAGTCAAGACACGAAAAAAGCGGTAAAGAAAGAGCCTGCTAAATCGATGAAAGAAAAGAAGGCTGATAAGAAGGTAAAAAAAGAAGAAAAGAAGCGTCAATAATCATCAAATAATCATCAGTAACAACGTCATAAAAAATGCGACCGTAGGGTCGCATTTTTTATGAGTGATCGGCTTAGTACGGCTTTACAAAATCCTCAATACTGCTAGTCCACCCGTCGCGCTGGCGCATCCCCAGCCGCGTAATACGGCACAACAATCCGCGGCAACGGCGCACGCCCGCGAATGTTATCGGCGATTTTCTCGGCGATCATGATCGTCGGGGCGTTAAGGTTACCTGTGGTGATAATCGGCATGATGGAAGCATCGACCACGCGCAATCCTTCAAGACCATGCACCCGCCCTTCTGCATCGACCACGGCCATATCGTCATAGCCCATCTTGTTTGAGCAGGATGGGTGATAGGCGGTTTGTGCATGGTCGCGCACAAATTGATCTAGCTCGGCGTCGCTTTGTACGTGCTTGCCGGGTGAAATTTCATTGCCTGCGTAGGCTGCCAATGCTTGCTGGCCGATGATCTCGCGCGTGATGCGGATACCGGCGCGGAATTCCTGCCAGTCTTGTTCGTCGGCCATGTAGTTGAAGAGGATGCTGGGATGTTCGCGTGGGTCTTTGGATTTCAGATGGATACGGCCGCGGCTGAGTGAGCGCATCGATCCCATATGAGCCTGAAAACTGTGGACTTTGATCGGGTTGCTGCCGTTGTAATTGATGGCGACCGGCAAGAAGTGATATTGAATATTCGGCCAGGCGAAGCGCTCGTCGGAGCGGATAAATCCACCAGCTTCGAACTGATTGCTGGCCCCCGTTCCGCTGCCCATGAAGAGCCATTGCGCACCGATTGCGGGTTGATTGTGTAGCTTCAACGCGGGGGACAGGGAGACTGGCTGCTTGCATTCGTATTGTTGATAGACCTCCAGGTGGTCTTGCAGGTTGGCACCTACGCCGGGTAAATCGTGGACTACGGGGATGTCGTGTTGGCGTAGCAATGCTGCGGGGCCGACGCCTGAACGTTGCAGGATTTGTGGGGAGGCGATGGCACCTGAGCAGAGTAGTACTTCGCGTTTTGCGTGAGCTTCGGTTGGGGTGTTGTGGTGCAGGTAGGCGACGCCTATGGCGCGTTTTTTGGCGAACAGGATGCGGTCGGTGAGCGCGTGGGTGACGATGGTGAGGTTGCTGCGGTTCCGGGCTTGGTCAAGGTAGCCGCGGGCGGTGCTGGCGCGGCGGCCGTTGGGGGTTGTTGTGCGGTCCATGGGGCCGAAGCCTTCTTGCTGGTAGCCGTTGAGGTCGTCGGTTTTGGGGTAGCCGGCCTGGACGCCTGCTTCTACCATGGCGTGGAAGAGGATGTTGTTGCCTGACTTGGGGGTGGTGACGCTGATGGGGCCTTCGCTGCCGTGGTAGTCGTTTGCGCCTGTGTCGCGGGTTTCGGATTTTTTGAAGTAGGGTAGGCAGTCCAGGTAGGACCAGTTTTCGAGGCCGTCTTGTTTGGCCCAGCCGTCGTAGTCCATTGCGTTGCCGCGGATGTAGCACATGCCGTTGATGAGGGATGATCCTCCCAGGCCTTTGCCGCGGCCGCATTCCATTTTGCGGTTGTTCATGTGGGGTTCCGGGTCGGTTTCGTAGGCCCAGTTGTAGCGTTTTCCTTGTAGGGGGAATGCTAGGGCTGCTGGCATTTGGGTGCGGAAGTCTAGTCGGTAGTCGGGGCCGCCTGCTTCTAGTAGCAGCACTGTGGTGTGGGGGTCTTCGGTTAG
Source organism: Glaciimonas sp. GG7 (assembly GCF_052976905.1). Classification (NCBI taxonomy): domain Bacteria; kingdom Pseudomonadati; phylum Pseudomonadota; class Betaproteobacteria; order Burkholderiales; family Oxalobacteraceae; genus Glaciimonas; species Glaciimonas sp. GG7. The sequence continues at coordinate 6,844 of NZ_JBRIIQ010000145.1, forward strand.
TCTGGTGGCCAGGACGTTGCCGGCTGAGCCTGCGCCTATGATGATGTAGTCGTATTGGGTTGGTTGGGACATTTGGTGGTTACCTTTGAGGTTATGCGGTCACGGTCATGGTCACTGTCGGGGCGTTGTTGAAACGGTTTGTGCTCCGTGGATGCTGGTCGGGGGCGGCCCGACAGCCGGTTACTTTCTTTTGCTTCGCCAAAAGAAAGTAACCAAAGAAAAGGCGAC
>NZ_JBRIIQ010000146.1:0-6745 GCF_052976905.1 Glaciimonas sp. GG7
GTATCTGGCATTGCGTCTCCTCCACCATCAAACTTATTGCGTCATCACAAACGATAAAAATCAGCCGCCGTATCGTGAAACAAAGCCGCTTTTTCTGCGGCAGATGCGCCGGAGGCCATGCGTTTGTAGGCGTTCCACAGTACTGGATAGCTGCACATACCTTTATCAACTGGCGCGTTGCTCTCAAACATGCAACGCTGCGCGCCAAAGCTTTCAATGCAGGCGTCGATATACGGACGCCAGGCGTTGGCAAGCTCGCCCGATGACGGCGGTAGTGGCTCGGTATGAAACGTAAAACCGGTGATCGCCATGGCCAGACCACCCAGTTTGACGCGCACATTGGGGCACGTCGCTAAAGTCTTGATCGACACCAGCCAATGCATGAACACTTCATCGCGCTTGCCAGCATACGGGCCAACGCCAAGTGGGCCACCAACGTGATTGAGCACAATCGGTGTATCCGGAAACGCGCGTGCTAAGGCAGTCAGCTCATCGATTTGGGTGTGATACAACCACGCGTCAAACGTCAGATTGAACGCAGTTAAACGGGCGAACCCGGCACGGAACGCAGGCTCGGCCAGCAGCCGATGTTGCGGTGGCGGCAATAAGCTGGCAGAAAACGCATCATGCCGTGCCGAGATATGCCGGATACCGCGAAACCGACCCAGCCCGGCGTCAATATGGGCCTGCAAAACGTCATCTACTTTGTCGCCCAGCATCAAATCGGCAGTGCTGACGATACCTGCGCAGACACGGGTGTTAGCATCGCGGCGGGCGCATTCTTCGGCGACTGAGGCGACAAATTCGGTTTCACCCACCGAGCGCAATTCTTCCGGTCCGCTGCTGCGATAGCCATAGCCGCACTGGACGAAAACGGTGGCAACAACGTTGTGACCGGAGTTGGCGTCGGCCAGCATTTCATCGAGAAAATAACCGCCGCCGCGCTCCCACAAATGGTGATGCGGATCGACGATCGCTAAATCCGGCTCGAGGATTTTTTCTTGCAAACGGCCTAACCAGGCAGGATTAAGTTCGACGTGTTTAAAGACCGGAACGGGGGTGCTGGACATGGGATGGACCTTTGAAAATGGTGAGTACTGACGAGGCTGCAAATAACTAGTCAAATAACTAAGCAGCCACCACCGGCGCATCACCAACAATCGTCGTGCGGTGCATGACACGGCGTTCATCGGCATCGAACTTGGTGACCTGATGCATGGTGCAGCGGTTATCCCACAGCACGACATCGTCGGTTTCCCAGCGGTGTGAATACACAAACTGCGGCTGACCGGCAAAGGCCGTGAGTTCGGCAATCAGGCTGCGCCCGGCACCCGGCGGCATGCCTTCGACCTGCTCGTTGTAGATTGGGCTGATGTAGAGCGACTTGCGACCGCTACCCGGATGACGCCGAACCAGCGGCTGCCACACCGGCGGCATCGCGGCACGTTCTTCGGCGGTTAGCGGACGCAGGGAATTCTGTTTTTGCAGAAATTCAAAATCATGCAACACCTTGCGGCCTTCACATTCGCGCTTCAAGGCTTCGGGCAAGGCTTCGTACACGGCATACATATTGGTAAATTGCGTCTCACCACCCGTGCGACTGACTTCAATTCCATGCAGCAGCGAGCCGGTGCAAGGAATGGCGCGATAGCTGCTATCGGTATGCCAGAACTGCGCCAGCGACACCTGCCGCGAAGTCGGATGATCGAGCGGCATCAAGACACCATTTTCATCGACGTTAGAGACCCGAAAAATTTCCGGTACCCGCTTAGAACGAATAATGTCCTGATGAAATATCTCCGGCTCACCAAAATTACGCGTAAATTCGACATGCTCAAGATCGGTAATATGCTGCTGGGGAAACACCAACACCAAATGCTGCATCCAGATCTCATGCAACTCCTGCTTAGTCTGCGCATCAAGCGGCATGCGCATATCGATACCCAACACTTCAGCACCAAGCACAGGACTCAGAGGACGGACGGTCAGACGGGAAGGCGTAGTTGTTGCGTGAGTCGACATGAAAATATCTCTCTAAAAAAAAGTAAATGTACTTAAGGGTGACCACAAAGCGGAACCAAAAAAAGGGTGAGCGCAAAGCGGAACCCGTAAAAAACCAGTAATGAATACCCTCGGACTTCGGACCGACGCACAGCCGTCCTGGCAAGGCGTGCCGCCGCAGACAGTACGCAAGTACGGCAAGGCGAGTACAACGCCGCCAGGGCGGTTGTGCGTCGGTCCGAAGTTAATCTGCAAACGCAAATCCCATTGCCCGGGTGTAGTAGTAAATACCGCCATCCTGAATAATCAAAAACATGGCGCGCTTGTTCCCCTCGTTATGATGCGAATGCACCGACACCGCTGGCGTAACAGTCGTCGCCCACTGCGACCAATCCTTACGCTTACCATCGACAATCGAATAACACCCCTCACCCTGAATAATCAAGGCCATCGCCATCGCATTGTGCCGATGCGGACGCTGTGCCTCACCCGCTGGCAGCGAGTTCATGGCAACGGTGAGCGTCGGTAAGACATTGCGAATCGCCTCTTGCGAGGTAGAAGAAAAAATCAAGGCCGAGCCGGGAATATCTTTGCCGCGTCCGACTGCGTAGAGCAAATCGATCTGACGGGTAATTTCATCGGCCGGATAGTGCACCACGCAAGTTGGTGCAGTTCCCAGCGAAGGCGCACGCAGATGCTCGAAAGCAAGTTGCGGCTCGTTGGTGACGATCCATAAAATCGCATCGACATCATTGGCCCGATAGGTATGCACACCACCGCCCGGTAACACAAACACGTCGCCAGCACCCCAAACGATATGCTCTGCATCGCAATCGGTGCTGCCGGTGCCGGTGATGACATAGACGATGATGCCACTGGCGATAAACTCGGTACGCAAGGTTTCGCCCGCCTTGATCTTGGCGTAACGCGCCAACGACAAGGGCGTAGTGGCCGCACTCGCGCTTTCTAACTGCGCCGAGACGTCGCAAGCAATCAGACTGGTCGGGGTATCGGGATGGAAAGCTTGCGCTGGCTCATCGATAAAACTCTGATCGGGAACGGCAGGCAACTTGACGTCGAAAGCGTTGCCGGTATTGAAATAGCGCGCTGAGGCTTGCGCCGGGGTCTTCGGGTTGGCCGCTAGCTGCGGGGGTAAATCTGCAATTGTCCGTGGACGCTTTGCATTGATTGCGTTGGTTGCATTAGTCATGATGGTCTCCATGAAATCTTTGCCGTCTGGCGTTCCCTATTTGGCGCGCCTGAAACGATCTTGTTATTACCGGTAAGTATTAAATTATTTACTGATTAAATTTTTATATACTGATCAGTATAATTTAACCGAATATGATGCCAAGGGCAAGCAACAAATTTTCTTTGGATACCTGTCAGGCGATCTGGCGAACAACGCCGCCAGAGCCATTTTGCATCAGTCTACGCAGCGTGCGGCGGCGGTATAGCCTGCCCATACATCATCAGCATGTGGCAATTTTTAAATAACACCGTCGGTGTCATGCCGTATAGCTGACGCACTGAGTGACTGAAATGCGTAGAGTCCGGGTAGCCGGTGTTGAGCGCCAGATACACCAGATTGCTTGAGTCCATCAAGCGATACAGCAGGCTGCGTCCACGCTTCCAGGAGCGAAAAGTGCGGAAAGGCACGCCGACGGTATCCCGAAATACATGCAGAAAACGTGACACAGATAGTCCGGCTTCAAGCGCACACTCTTTAGCTGATACCAAACCGCAAGGGTTATCTTTGATCCGCTCTACCAGCCGTGCAATCCGGGCTTCCACAGCAGGCGCAGGCAATAACAACTGGCCGAAAACAAACATATCGAAGTCTTCGGTCTGAGGATCGATGATGTCGCCGAAGCTATTAATTTTTGCGTACACATTGCGCACTTTTCGGATCAACTGCTGATCGTCTGCCTTGCCTGAACCGGCTTTCAGATATGCAGGAAGATGTTGGCTATCCACGGTTTCCGGCTCGATATGAATCACCGCAACCAGACGGTTATCGCATTCGATCCGGTGCGGTATATACGGCTGTATCACGGCCAGATCGGTGCTGACCCATTCGCCGCCATCGATGCTGATACGGATCGGCTCCGCCAAAGACACAAAGACCACGATGCTGCCCATGATGCGGGTAGTGCGCTGGCCGATCAGACCGGCATAAAAAACCCGGTCTGAATTGATCCAGATATGACGCAAACGGGAAACACGCTCACTGTGCGGCCCCGATTTTTTAATTGTGTCGACGGCCAATTGCGACTGCTTTGTCATTGGAGTACTCCCGCAAAAATGCACGAATTAACTAGCTGAAATAACTGGCAGCAGTTTTGCTGCATTTCTACGTTGTAAGACGGCGCGTCCGGCAAAAAACAATTGCGTCAGTATCACCACGCTACAGACCCCGATAAATCCGGCGCTGATTGGCCTATCCAGAAACACCATCATGTCGCCGCGTGAAAGCAATAATGCACGGCGGAAATTTTCCTCAATCATGGGTCCCAGCACATACCCCAGCAGGATTGGCGAAACGGGAAAATCGAGTGCCACGAAGACTGCACCGATCAAACCAAACACCAACACTTCACCAACGCCAAACAAATTATTATTAGTGCTGTAGACCCCGACTGCGATAAAAAACAAGGCCGCCGGGAACAGATAGCGATACGGTACTTGCAGCAGTTTGACCCAGACCCCGATGAGCGGAATGTTCAATACCAGCAGCAATACATTACCGATCCAGAAGCTGGCGATCAGGCCCCAGAAAAGGTCGGCATGTTCAGTAATAAGTTGCGGTCCGGGCTGAATGCCCTGTATCAGCAAAGCCCCCAAAATCAAGGCCATCACCGCATCGCCGGGAATCCCCAGACTCATGGTCGGAATAAAATCAACCTGCGTTTTGGAATGCGACGCCGCTTCAGGGCTGGCCACGCCCTCAATCGCACCGTGGCCGAAACGCTCTGGCGTCTTGGAGATTTTGCGCTCGAACGCATACGCAATAAAGGTCGTGATGGTAGGGCCGGTGCCTGGCATGGCGCCAAACAAGGTCCCAATCAAGGTGCCGCGCACCATCGGAAAAAATGACTGCTTGAGCTCAGCCTTGCTAGGACGCATATCGCGGATACGCATTTTGACGCCGCTGCCCACTGCCTCCATCCGGTTGACGCTACGCAAAAATTCCGTCACCCCGAACAAGCCCAGCGCCAGTGCGACCAATTCAACCTTATCGGACAGCTCGATCAAGCCAAAGGTAAAGCGTGCCGTGCCGGTATTGACGTCAGTGCCGACCAGTCCGATTAACAAACCCACGATGGTCATCGCCACGCCCTTCAGCGGCGACCCTTTGGACATGGTTCCGCCACACAGCAAGCCGAGCAGCATGATCGAGAATATTTCGGTCGGTCCAAATTTAAACGCCACACTCACTAGCAACGGTGAAGCAAAAATCATCACCACTATCCCAAACGAGGCCGCAAAGAACGACGCAATCATCGTAATCCCGAGTGCGGTACCGCCCTTGCCTTGCTTGGTCAATGGATAGCCATCCAGACAAGTCACCGCATGTGGCGGATGGCAAGGCAGATTGAGCAAAATAGCGCCGATCGCTCCACCGTACTGGGAGCCATAAAAAATACCGGCAAGCATCAGAATGGCTGGAATCGGGTGCAAAGAATACGTCAACGGCAGCAACATCGAGATCGCTGAGAGTGCACCCATGCCGGGCAATACGCCGATCAAATTGCCAATTAATACACCGACAAACGACCACATTAAATTGTGCGGTTGCAAGGCAACGCCGAAGCCTGCCCACAGATCCATCAAAGATTGTCCGATCATGGCTTAGCCCCACTGAAACAAAGGAAACTGCAATTTCAGGGCCCACCAGAATACGACGATACAGACTGCGACCATTGCCAGCGACAATTTCAATGCGCTCTTGAATGTGTTTTTACGATCGCCCAGCGCGGAGATGAAGACGATGGCGAAGGTTGCCGGTAGCAGCCCGCCGTAGGTTCCGAGTATGACGAAAGCGACGATCGAGAAGCTGATGCAAAGCCAGCCGCGCCATTCGGGGGCAAGGTATTTTTCTTCTGCTTTAGGGATGGCGTTTTTTGCGCCGATTGCAATTGCTGCGCCGATGAGCACTAGCAGAATGCCTAGTGCTACGGGGAAGAATCCGGGGCCCATTCTGCTGAGAGTGCCGATTTTGTAGGTTTGGCCTTGAAGTGCGGCGCCCAGACCTAACACGATCATTAGTCCTCCGCCGTAATAATCTTTATTGTATTTATTGATGAAATTGCGCACTGTCACCCTCCTGTTGCTTGATGGAATTATTTTTATGTGTGTAGTGCTATTTGTTGCACCTGTTGTTGCACTTGAATTTTCGTTATTTTCAAGATTTCGTATTTATATCCTACTATTCGGTATAGTAATTTACTTTTAAGTAAAATTTTGTATTTAGAGGGTGGATTTGTTGCGTTTTGGGGTGTGGGGGTGGTTCGATTATTGGTTGATGACATGGTTTGTGCTCCGTGGGGGCTGGTTCGTTTGGTTGTTATTGAAACGGTTTGTGCTCCGTGGATGCTAGCCGGGGGCGGCCCGGCAGCCGGTCACTTTCTTTTGCTCGCCAAAAGAAAGTAACCAAAGAAAAGGCGACCGCAGGTACCGCCGCCGCTGCGCGGTTCCCACATTTTTCAGCCGCCAGCCGGGTCTGATGACCAACTCGCCTTCG
>NZ_JBRIIQ010000147.1:0-6741 GCF_052976905.1 Glaciimonas sp. GG7
GTCTCCGACTCAGTAGTTCTATGCCGAGTACCACGGACAAGCACGAATCGATGAAGGTTTGCCTGCGCAATATTGCGCAGTAGGCTCAATCAAAAGCAATATCGGTCATCTGGAACTGGCCGCCGGTGTGACGGGGATGATCAAAGTCTTGCTGCAAATGCGCCATCGCACATTGGTCAAGAGTTTGCATTGTGAAGAGATCAATCCGTACATCGCATTAAGCGATAGCCCGTTTTACATCGTTCAGAAAGCGCAGACTTGGGAGGCGTTCAAAGACGATCGCGGCATAGCGTTACCGCGCCGTGCAGGCGTGAGTTCGTTCGGTTTTGGTGGAACCAATGCCCATGTGGTAATGGAAGAATATATCGCCCCAGAGCGGCCTGTTACAGCATTCAATGGCCAGGTCCTGATTTTGCTCTCGGCCCGCAGCGAGGACCGACTGATGGTGCAGGTAACGCAGTTGCTCAGCCATCTGAAGACGCATGACGTCAATCTGATCGATCTTGCCTACACCTTACAGGTCGGGCGTGAGGCGTTGGAGGTGCGCTGTGCGTTCGTTGTCGATACAGTTGAAGGCTTGAAGGATCGCTTATCGCGCTATATAAAAGGCGCTACGACACTGGCTCATACGTATCACGGCGCAGGCAAACGCGAACAGGATACGCTGGCACTGTTCCATGCCGATGAAGCGTTGCAGGAGGCGATTGGGAAGTGGATCGCAGGCGGAAAAATAAGCAAGTTGGCAGCGTTATGGGTGTTAGGGATGGAGGTGTCGTGGGAACAGTTATACGGCTCGGATATCTGCTTAACCAAGCCTCGGCGTCTGAGTTTGCCGACCTATCCGTTTATGCAGGAGCGCTGCTGGATACCTACACCGGTTGCGTTGCAAACGGTGGCAGTGGCGCAGCCGATGCGAGCCGATCCGATGCTGACTGAAGCGATAGTCTCAGCTCCAGCCCCGGCATTGTTGGCCTGTGCCGATACCTTACAAGTGCGCATTGAATCTGAAGTCACTGCATTGGTCGCTAAGCATGTCGGGATTGCGCAGGAAGAGCTGGCACTGGATATTCCGGTGAGTGAATTTGGTTTCGATTCAGTGATGTTGCTACCGTTTCTCAATGCGCTCAATCAACTCTACCAATTGGATATAGAGCCGACGGTGTTTTTCGACTATCAAACGATTGCAGCTTTGGCCGGATATTTGACGCAAGAGTTGACGCCAACGCTACAGGTTTCAGCGCCAGCCGACGTTTCACTGATCTTGAATGCGAGTGCTTGATATGCCGAAAATTAACGTCGCTGGCAGTGCCATGTATTACGTCGATCGCGGGCAGGGCGTTCCGGTTGTTTTGTTGCATAGTTACATGGCCAACGCGATGATGTGGACGCCTCAGATTCGCGCACTTGAGGCGCATTGCCGGGTGATCGTGCCGGACTTGTGGGGGCATGGGTTTTCTGCATCATTACCTCAAGGCACGGCCGACTTAACAGCTTTGGCGCAACACCTCCTGCCCCTGCTCGATACCCTGGAAGCTGAAAAATGTATCGTCATCGGTCAGTCGGTCGGCGGCATGCTGGCCGGAGAACTTGCCTTGGCTTTTCCGCAGCGCATTGCGGCAACCGGTTTGATCTCGACCTATCTTGGCCCTGAACCTGAGGTCTCAAGGTTGCGCTTTTTATCCATGCTTGATGAGGTTGAAAAGTCAGGGGTATTTACACCGGAACGCATTGAAGAATTGTTGCTGATTTTTTTTGCGTCTGGCGATAATCCGGTGGCGGAAAAATTAAAAATTTCCTACCGTCATCTGCTGGCGACCTTCGATGCGGGCAAAGTCATCGACAGTATCGTGCCGATTGGTCGCATGACTTTCAATCGACGCGATTTGCTGGCACGTCTTGGGGAACTTGATCCGGAAACCACCCTCATTATCTGCGGCGAACATGACACTGTGCGTCCTCCGACAGAGTCAAAGAACATGGCCCGGCTAATCGGTTGCCCCTACATTGAAGTGCCCGATGCCGGGCATACGCCGAATCTTGAATCGGCTGAATATATTACGCAGTCGCTTATTGCATTTATTCAAAAAGTGGAGGCTCAGGTATGCCGCTAAAACTTGTTAAAAGCATGTCCCGACAACCGCTCAGTATTGCCATCATCGGCGGCGGTTTCGCTGGTTTGAGTATGGGCTACTACTTAAAACAGGCCGGTATCGAGGACTTCACCATTTTCGAAAAGGCGCAGGAGACAGGCGGCGTCTGGCGTGAAAATACCTATCCCGGTGCTGCTTGCGATATTCCCTCGCATCTGTATTCTTTCTCCTTCGAAGCGCACTATCCCTGGAGTTGCCGTTACGGGAAACAGTCGGAAATCCTCGCCTACACCCGACATGTAGCGAACAAATACGATTTGCAGCGCCATTTTCGGTTCGGCAAAGAAGTCGTCAGTGCCGCCTACGATGCAGTACGCAGGCTGTGGCGGGTGCAATTTAGCGATGGCGAGGAAATGGAAGTCAACATACTCATATCGGCAGTAGGACAGTTGCATCGTCCCGCTTATCCCGACTTGCCGGGCATTGCACACTTTACCGGCAAGACTTTTCACTCGGCGCGCTGGGACCACCATTACGATTTCAGCCAAGCGAGCGTGGCCGTGATCGGTAGCGGGGCCAGTGCGGTACAGTTTGTTCCCGAAATTGCCGGGCAAGTCAGGCAGCTCTATTTGTTCCAGCGTTCGCCTGGATGGTGCGTGCCGAAGTTTGATCACACCTTTAACCGATTTGAGCGCTGGCTGTTCAATACCGTACCGATGTTGTACAGCCTCGACCGCTGGCGTATTTTCGGGCTCATGGAATTCCTCGCCTGCGCAACAGTCAGGCGCGGCCTGTTGAGTAAGCTTGCCGACGGCGTACTGAAACTGATGTCCAAGGTGCAGATGCGCATACAAGTACGCAATCCTGCGCTACGTCGTAAGCTCACGCCAGACTCCCCGTTGGGTTGCAAACGGACCTTACTCTCGAACGACTGGTTCAGAAGCCTGACACGGCCCAATGTGGAAGTCGTTACCGGGGCCATCACCGACGTCACCGCCGATGGCATCAACAGCACTGACGGCAAGCTGCGTAAGGTTGACGCCATTATCTATAGCACCGGCTTTGCTGCTACGCAGTTTCTGGCACCGATGGAATTGACGGGCCGTAACGGACTATCCTTGCGCGAACTGTGGCGCGATGGCGCTGAGGCTTACCTTGGTGTTGGCGTGGCTGGCTTTCCTAATTTCTTTATGCTGTACGGCCCCAATACCAACTTAGGCATCGGCTCCATCATTTACATGCTGGAAACACAGGCCAACTACATCGCCCAATGCGCGCAGCAGCTTGAGAAGCGTGGTCTGCGCGCAATGGAAGTGCGTGGCGAGGCTCAGTACGCTTATAACGTGGAATTACGGCAACGCAATGGCAACACGCCATTCGAATCAGGCTGCCATAGCTGGTACATCGGACCGGACGGTCGCAATACCAACAATTGGGTCGGTAGCATGAGCGAGTACCGGCGCAGGTTGCGCACACCTCAGATGGAGGACTACATAGTCGAGTCATGAGCGATTGTTGTCATCGTTGTATTAAAAATAAACGCCTGATGTGACTACATCGGGCGTTTTACGATGGGTCCACCAGTTAACTGTCCGTCAGTGAAGACGGTTATTTCCACCTCTTTGAAAAACGAAAGCTGTCAATACTGACAGCTTTCGTTTGATGGGCAGGGGTCTATATATTGATGTTGAATTTGTACAATAAGTATGTGACCGATGGACTAACACTACAGGAGAGGATGACTATGCACGAGAAAGACTTCCAGACGACTCCGCATGTGCAATCGCCATTGCGCGTCACCGATAACGCCGGGCCCAAGCCGAGCGCACAAATGGTTGCCATCATGCGCGCGACACATCAACTTCTCGACAGCCCTTTAGTGTTAGACGATCCGTTAGCCCTGCGCATATTGGGGAGTACAGAAGAAACCTGGCTACGTAGTCATTACCAACAACATAATGATCAGCTATCAACGCAACTAAGAGCCTTGATGGTGGTACGCAGCCGATTGACTGAAGATGAATGGTTAGCCGCTGAGCGCAACGGGGTGCGCCAATACGTCATTCTCGGCGCAGGGCTAGATACTTACCCTTACCGTTGCGGGCCGCAAAATGCGCGTATCTTTGAAGTCGATCTGCCTGCCACGCAAGCATGGAAGCGCGCATGCCTGCATGCAGCCGGTATTGCGATACCGGCAGACCTGACCTATGTACCGATTGATTTCGAAGAGTCTGACCTGGAGCAAGTCCTGATGCAGGCCGGACTGCGCAAAGATGCCCCGGTATTTTTTTCATGGCTCGGTGTGACGTTCTATATCGAAGAAGCGGCCATCATGAAGACACTGAGTTTTATTGCCTCCTGCGCCGCGGGAAGCGCCGTCATTTTTGATTACGGCGTACCGCCTTCAACGCTAACGCCGACCGAGCGCGTCAGTCTGGAATCGGTGACAGCACAGATCACCGCAGGCGGAGAACCCTGGAAAACCTATCTTGATCCAGCATCCCTGAGCAGCAAACTGCACGCGCTCGGCTTCAGTGAGGCGCATAATTTTAGTTCGCAGCAGCTCAATGATCGCTACCTGTCCGGGCGAACGGACCGATTGCAGATGGGGGAGATGTGCAGATTGATGCATGCCAGCGTTTGATTCTGAAACGTAACGTCTCAGGTCAGTTTGGTAGCAATATTTAGCTGGTATTAGAATCGTCAGGATGCAGTGATGACTGTTGTGGACTGGTTTCGATATCTTTATTGTTGCATTTTAGATGTATTAAATGTATTCTCTTTGCCAATCCTCAACATTCACAAGAAATGCGCAATGCAACTCACGAAATTTACCGATTACGGATTACGCGTATTGATGTATCTGGCCGTCATACCGGAGCAAAGTCTGGTGACTGTGGGGGAACTGGCGCAACGTTTTGATATTCCGAAAAACCACCTCAATAAAGTCGTTAATCGGATGGTCAAGCAGGGTTGGATCATCGCCACACCGGGGCGTAACGGTGGCGTACGCATCATGCAAGCGCCTGAGACCTTGCATCTCGGCGATATTTTGCAGGTGATGGAAGGGCATATCGAGCTTGTTGATTGCGAACAGCCGCGATGCGTATTGAAGGGAAACTGCTATTTAAAGCGCATCCTCGATAGTGGCCAACGCGAGTTTTACGCCAACATGAATCGCTACAGTCTGGCCCAATTGGTACAACCGGAAACAGCCGGGCCACAAACAACAAGTATCATCGCGCGCATGCATTTTCAGTCGTCGGTATTGCAATAAACGTTTTTTGCAGTATTGACCGCACAGGCTGCATTTTTAGTTGTTTTGGCTTTTAATTGTTGCATTTAAAATATAACATTTGGAGTATTACTGATGATTTCTACCAGCGCTCGTCCCTATATCGATGCTTCTGTCCCCGTACTACGTGAGCACGGCGTCGCCATTTCCACCCGGTTTTATGCGCGTTTGTTTGCAGCGCATCCCGAACTGAAGAACATGTTCAATATGGGCAATCAGCAAAATGGCACTCAGCAGCAGGCCCTGGCCGGTGCTTTGTTTTCATATGCGGCCAATATCGATAATCCAGATGCTCTGACGCCCGTGATCGGCCGGATTGTGCAAAAACATATTAGCCTCGGTATCCGTGCCGAGCACTATCCAATCGTCGGCCACCATTTGCTCGCCGCCATTAGCGAGGTGCTCGGGGCAGCCGCGACGCCGGAACTGATCGCTGCCTGGGCTGAGGCCTACGGCTTGTTGGCTGATGCGTTGATCGGCGAAGAAGAAAAACAGTACCAGGCGCATCAGATTGCACCCGGACAACAGCGCGAGATGATCGTCACACGCAAGCAAAAAGAAAGCGCAACCGTCACCTCTTTCTATCTCAAGCCAGCCGATGGTTTGCCGTTGCCGTCATTTCAGCCCGGTCAATACATCAGTGTCGCCACAACGATAGCGGCGTTGAACTTGCGCCAATTGCGCCAATACAGTTTGTCCGGCGCACCAGATCAGGCGCATTGGCGTATCAGCGTCAAGCGAGAGGACCAAAGCGTACAGGGTAACCCCGCCGGCATGGTGTCGAATCAGCTTCATGCAAGTCTCGATGAAGGCGACACATTGTGGGTAAGCATTCCTTGCGGCGATTTCGTCATGACTAAAAATGCCAACGCTGCGTTAATCCTCATCAGCGCAGGCGTCGGCGTTACCCCCATGATGAGCATGTTGCACGACAGCTTGCGGCATATGCCTGCGCGTCCGGTACATTTTTTATACGCCACCCTCAATGGGCATCACCATCCCCTCAAGGCAGAATTGCAAGCCTTGCAGAAGTTTTCTGCCAAAGAATCCGTCCTCACCACCCATTTTTCTTATGCCGTACCGTCAGAGGACGATCAGGTAACGAATGATTTTGATCATGTCGGTTATCTGCAGCTGGATCGATTGGACCCGGCGTTGTTGCCAAAAAACGGGGACTATTATTTGTGTGGCCCCGGTGCTTTTATGCGTGAGCAGCGTCAGGCTTTGCTTGATCGCGGAATTGCCGCCGATCAGATTCGGCAGGAAGTCTTCGGCCCGACTTTATTGGAGCATTTGCAGTAACTCTCCATGCGCTGATTAGTGATCTTGATCATCTCGGCGCATTAATGGACGTGC
>NZ_JBRIIQ010000148.1:0-4161 GCF_052976905.1 Glaciimonas sp. GG7
AGCTTCTCTAAGCGCCCGGTTCATCGAGCACGAATCGATGAATACGGCGGCGGCAATCAGTATCAGGCCGATCACTGCCAGTCTCATAAACATGAGCGACAGCCAGGCATTGCATCGGGTCAGTAGAACGAAGGCAGCCGGTAAGACAACCCCGGCGACCCCCGCCTTGTCAGCGCGCGCAGTGCTCGCTTCCATGGTGAGGTCGTCGCTCATCGTGCGCATCCTTCAATGGTCAGGTTGCGTTGGCTCATTTGGTTTCTTTAATGCGCACCAGCATGCTTTTCATCTCAGGCGTGGTGACGAACCTGGCGTACACGGGTTGCATGCTGGCTTCGAATTCAGCTTTGTTAGGATGCGTGATGACGACACCCGATTTTTCGACTATGCCGCGGGATTTGGCTTCCTGTGCATCCCACAACTGACGCATGTAGGGCACCGATTCTTTGGCACTTTGTCGTACCGCAACTTGCTCTTCCGGCGTCAGCTTGTCATATACAGTTTTGGACATCAGCAAGATTTCCGGCGTCATGTCGTGCTCATCGATCAGGGCGAATGGTGCTACTTCGAACTGGTGCGAGGTTTGGTATGTGGACCAATTGTTTTCAGCGCCGTCAACAATGCCGCTCTTGATGCTTGTATAGACTTCGCTGGTTGGCATCGGTGTCGGGTTGGCGTTGAGCGCCTTGATCATGGCCACTGACAGTTCCGATTGCGGTACGCGAATTTTCAGACCCTTCAGGTCCGCCAGATTCTTGATCAGTTTTTTGGTGTAGAAAAAACGTGCGCCGGAATCGTAAAAAGCCAGACCAATCAAGCCATGCGATTCGCACGATTTCAAGATCTCGTCGCCGATCGCGCCGTCAAGCACGCGACGCATATGGCCGGTATCGCGGAATACGAAAGGCAGCGATGGCAGGATAGTTTGTGGGCAAATGGCGTTGAGCGCTGAGGCGTGCGTGCGGGTCATCGCGATCGCACCGAGCTTGACTTGCTCGACCGTGTCTGGCTCGCTACCAAGTTGGCTGTTTGGGTAGACCTTGATGCTGTCTTTGTTGTTGGTTTTTTTCTGTAGCAGCGTCGACATGTATTGGACAGCTAGCACGGTCGGGTAATCGTTAGGCTGGACGTCGGTGCTACGGAATTCAGTGGCATTGACTGCCGAAGAGAGAAAAGCGGTTGCGATCAGCAAGGCGCACAGTTGTTTTTTCATTGTCAGGTCTCTTTTGTTTTAAATGTCCGGCGGATCAGGGCTTGTCCGCGGATCGGGGTATTACGTTTAAAAATCGCTAGGGATAACCAAAACGTGTTGACATATACAGCACCACTAAGACCGTTCGGACTGACTAGGCACACAGTGCCGTATCGAAGATGCACCAACGCATGCATATACTTCGATACGCCCTACGGGCTACTCAGTACGAACGGAATTTTTAAATTTAAATGTCATCACGTTCAAGGTTGCAAGTACAAATAGGGGGCGCTGTTATTTTGGCGGCTGGATGGATCCTTTTGAAAACGTGCGCGCCACACGTTCAATATGCGCACTCATCGCAGCGCGTGCGGCGCGTGGATCATGGGCGACGATCGCGGCCAGAATGGCGCGGTGATCGATCAGCGTTTGCTGGCGTAATTCTTCGGTCTGGAAATGATCTTTTAAGCGGTGCCATAAACGTCCGAGCTGTTCCCACAGATATTCGACCGTGCCGACCAGGGCGCTGTTGCCGGTTGCGCGGGCGATGGCAATGTGGAAATTGCGGTCAGCTTGTTCGTTGACTTCCTGGTTGTCGTAATTGCGCTCCATTTCCAGCACGGTCTCAAGGATCGCATCGATGGCACCGTCGGTGGCAACGCGTGCGGCGATGGCGGCCACTTCGGACTCAATCAACCGACGTGCCGACAAGACTTCAAAAGGACCGGGACCGCCTTCTGACAGGTCGGAATTGGCAGCCGCCTGATCGCAAAGATAGACGCCGGAGCCGCTGCGTACTTCGACCACGCCGCCCAGTTCTAAGGCGATCAGCGCTTCGCGCAATGAGGGCCGACTCACGCTGAGTTTTGCGGCCAGATCGCGCTCGGATGGCAGGCGTTCGCCGACGCCGATCTTGTCTTCGGCGATGAGCAGCAGGATGCGGTCGGCGACGACACGGTACAAGCGCGGTTCAGGCGAAACAACTTCGGTGGGGCGGATGTCTTTAATCATGGCGTGCGAGATATCGAGAGGAAAGAAATAATCAGAACCAAAAATTGGTGAGACCGATTGTAATCTGGTCAGACCAGTTTTACAAGGTGGACTAGCCAAATAATATTTTCAATGGCATAATCACCACCATTCGAAGCCCCGATACACTCACCTCAGAACATCGATCCGCCTCTTTGGATCGGACCGATTTTTCGCTATACCTACATAAGAAAACCATGACAACTGCATCCGCCATCAAACCATTTGGAAGAATCTTGCTCACCGGCGCTGCTGGCGGCCTGGGAAAAATATTACGTGAGCGCATTAAGCCCTGGGCCGATGTCATCCGAGTGAGCGATCTGGCATCGCTGGGCGAGGCACGCGACGGCGAAGAAGTTGTTCAGTGCGATTTGTCGGACAAAGCCGCTGTTATCGCATTGATGGAGGGCGTCGACGCGGTCTTGCATTTCGGCGGCATTTCTGTTGACGCGCCGTTTGAGGCGATCATGCAAGCGAATATTTT
Organism: Glaciimonas sp. GG7; assembly: GCF_052976905.1. Taxonomy (NCBI): domain Bacteria; kingdom Pseudomonadati; phylum Pseudomonadota; class Betaproteobacteria; order Burkholderiales; family Oxalobacteraceae; genus Glaciimonas; species Glaciimonas sp. GG7. Next base: position 2,703 of record NZ_JBRIIQ010000148.1, read on the forward strand.
GGGCGTCGCTAACCTGTACGAGGCGGTGCATACCTGCGGCGTTAAGCGCGTTATTTTCGCCAGCTCGAATCACGCGGTCGGTTTTTACCGGACCACCGACATGATCGATGCTGATATGCCGACCCGTCCCGATAGCATGTATGGCGTCAGTAAATGTTTCGGCGAATCGCTCTCGCGCTATTACTACGACCGCTTTGGTATCGAGACGGTGTGCTTGCGTATCGGCTCGAGTTTTCCGGCCCCGCTCAATCCGCGCATGATGGTCACGTATTTCAGTTACGACGATTTGGTCGAGTCTTTGCGCTGTGCCCTCTTCGCTCCACGCGTCGGCCACACGATTGCGTTTGGCGTCTCCAATAACGCCGCCAAATGGTGGGACAACAGCAAGGCGGCGCATCTGGGCTTTCAAGCCAAAGACAGCTCGACCCAATTTGCCGACATGTTCCCGGCTACCGCCGACTATCCTGCGGCCGATGACACCAGCACCATTTTTCAGGGCGGCGGTTTTGCCATGGCCAGCCCGCAATATCGTGATACGTCGAATGACTAAACAGCCATCCATCGAGATCCTCGATGTCGGCCTGTGCGCAGTCGGCGAAAGCCCGATCTGGTGCGCGCGCCACGCGCTCTGGTATTGGGTTGACATTGCGGCACGCAAGATCTGGCAATTTAATCGCGCCAGCGGTGCGGCACGGTATTGGTTATGCGACGAAATGGTCGCCTGTATCGCCCTGACCGAACAAGGCAACCTGATCGCGGGGATGGAAAGCGGTCTGTTTGCAGTGCGCTTGCCTGCGCTTGAAGATCGGGCCGAGGCCCGGCCTCTGGCCAGTCCGCCTGAACTGGTATCGGGCCAGCGCTTTAACGATGGTCGTTGCGACCGCCAGGGACGTTTCTGGAGCGGCACCATGGCGCTCAACATGGCGTCCGCGCTGGCGCACGGCCATTTGTACCGATACGACTTTGTGCACGGTTTATCGATTCCCATTGTGTCTGACCTGTTCGTTCAAAATGGCCTTGCCTGGTCGCCCGACGGGCGCACGATGTATCTGTCTGACTCGCACCCTTCGCGCCGTGTGGTGTGGGCTTTCGATTACGACATCGACAGCGGCACACCGAGCGCACAGCGCGTGTTCATCGACATGGCGCAGCACTGCGGCCGACCGGATGGCGCGGCCATCGATGTCGATGGCGGCTATTGGACTTGCGCCAATGATGCTGGTCGCCTGCTGCGTTTCACGGCGAAGGGAGAGCTGGATCAATCGATTGCATTGCCTTTCACAAAACCAAGCATGTGCAGCTTTGGCGGTGCGCACATGGAGTCACTATTGGTGACATCGATTAGTGCCGGTGCGCCAGTCGGCGATACGATGGCGGGTACGGTAGTGATGCTCAATCCCGGCGTGACATCGATTCGTGCTTGTCCGTGGTACTCGGCATAGAACTACTGAGTCGGAGA
>NZ_JBRIIQ010000149.1:0-2436 GCF_052976905.1 Glaciimonas sp. GG7
GATTTAGCATGAACTTATATAAAAAATTTTGAAATGCATCAAAAGATGCTTTCAATACCCACCAATAGGGACCGATAATAAATCTTGTTAATTCGTTCTCTGGGAGGGCAAATGCCAACAATTAGTACCTTTTACGGAATTTTGATTCAAATGTTCTGGAATGATCATGCCCCTCCGCATTTCCACGCTTTATATGCGGAACATGAAGCAATAGTTGATATTCATACCCTCGGCGTAATAGAAGGTCAAATGCCTCGACGTGCGCTGGCTTTAGTACTTGAATGGGCACAAGAACACCGTGCAGAACTTATGGAGGATTGGGAATTATGCTCACGCAATCAGTCACCGAAAAAAATTCGTCCACTGCCTTGAGTCCTGAAATTCGGCCTCTGATGCCTTGGCGCGTTGTTCACGTCAAGGCGCTTGCTGGTTTTAGATTACGCATCACATTTGTTGATGGACTCGAAGGCGAAGTGGATATGAATGCACTTGTGCACTCTCCATCTGCCGGGGTCTTTGCGCAGCTTGCCGATCCAGCTGTCTTTGCGGAAGTTTTCGTTGAACATGGTGCTGTGACATGGCCGGGTGAACTTGATTTAGCGCCTGATGCGATGCACGAAGAAATTAAACGAAACGGACAGTGGGTGTTGTCCTGACAGGAAAGACAAAATGCAGACTCTGGAAAATCATCCGATAAGTAGCATGTCACCATAAGACGTAATATCAATAAATGAAGGACCGGCCAGTCCAATTGTTAACTTCCACGTTTTTTTAGACGCCATCTCGGTTAAAACGCCACCGCAGGAAAATCCTAAAGAAAAAGCGCAGCCGTAGCTGCGCTTTTTCTACTCACGTCATATTAAAATAAATGATCACATCATTTCTGCAACAAACTCGGCAACCAAAGTGAAAACGCCGGCACATACGTAATCAACAACAACGTCACCAGCAAAGCACCATAAAACGGCCAGATCGTACGCATGATCTGCCCCATTCGAATTCCTCCGATAGTGCAGCCGATAATTTGCGCAGCGCCTATCGGCGGAGCATTCAAACCCAGCGAACAGTTAATGAGCAACATCATTCCAAACTGAATCGGCCCCATGCCGAAATGCTGGCAAATCGGCAGGAAAATCGGGGTGCAAATCAGAATGTGTGCGGCCATGTCGAGAAAGGTTCCGAAAATCAGCAACGCGATATTGATCAACAGAAAAATGATGATCGGGTTGTCGCTGATCGTCATCAGCGCGTTGCCGACAATGTCCGCTACGCTGTACAAGCTAATCAGATAACCGAAGGCTGACGAGATGCTGATGAGCATCAGGATCACGCCGGTGGTTTTGACCGATTTGACGGCTGCCTTGAGAAAGTTTTCCCAGTTCAGGCTGCGATAGACAATGGTGGTCAGTATCAACGCGTAGAGCACGGCGACGGCTGCGGACTCGGTTGCTGTGAAGATGCCTGAGGTGATACCGGCGATCACGATGACCATGACCATCAAGCCGGGTATTGCACGTCCCATGCTTTGGAAAGCCGAACGCCATCCCAGGAATTTTTCAGCCGGATAGCCGCGATGACGCGCAACCAGATAAGCCACCAGAAGATTGGCTACGGTCAACAGCAGAGCGGGCATCAGACCGGCCAGAATCAGCGTCGTGATCGACACACCGCCGCCAGCGACCAAGGCGTAAATAATGATGTTGTGCGAGGTCGGCATCAGTACGCCCACGAGTGACGAGTGGGTGGTGACGTTGACGGCGTAGTCGGTATCGTATTTCTCACGCTTCATCATCGGAATCATGATCGATCCCATGGCTGAAATGTCGGCCACGGGGGAACCGGAGACGCCGCCAAAGAGCGTGCAGGCGAGCACGTTGGTCATGCCCAGACCGCCGCGGATATGACCGACGGCGCCACGGGCGGCTTGGATGATGCGGTCGGCAATGCCACCGTACAACATCAATTCACCGGCAAAAATAAAGAAGGGAATCGTGAGAAAGGAAAATACGCTCATGCCAGCCGTCATCCGTTGAAAGATCACGGCGACGGGCAAGCCTTCATACGAAATGGCGGCAATGGCGGAGAGTCCGATGGAAAACGAAATCGGCACGCCAATCATCAGCAGAATCAAAAAACTTAACGCCAGCAACGTCAGTGCCATGAGGGAACCACCTTGGTATGGAAGATCAGAGCACAGATATGTTCGATCGAAAACAGAATGATCAGCACACCCGAGAGGATGAGCGGATAGTAGGTAAAGCCTTGCGAAATGCCGAGGTTAGGAATCATGTAATGGACGATCTGATCAGCCAGCACAAAACCATTCCACAACATCAGCACGGCAAATGCGATCACCATCAGATGGATGAATATTTTCACCCTGCGCTGGAAGTCAGGCTGGATCGATTCGTGCTTGTCCGTGGTACTCGGCATAGA
>NZ_JBRIIQ010000150.1:0-6571 GCF_052976905.1 Glaciimonas sp. GG7
ATAACTCGGACGCGATGCCGCCTTACCCCTTACCGGCTGAACAGACCAAGTCAACCGTGAAGTCAAATGCATCGAAGGGCGGCGAAGGTTATAACGAACTGCGTTTCGAGGATAAAAAGGGCGCCGAAGAAGTGTATGTGCAGGCCGAGCGCGATTTTAAACGCGTGGTCAAGAATAACGATGTGTTGAAGGTGGGCTTCGAGACCGCTGACAAGGGTAATCAGGACATCGCTATCAAGAATGATCGTCTGCTTGACGTCGGGCATGACCAGACTATCAAGATCGGCAACGACGAGAGCATCCAGATCAGCAAAGACCAGAGTCTGGCCATCGATGGCAACCAAAAGGTGAAAGTCGGCCAGACCATCGTCATCGAGGCTGGCACGTCGATCGAGCTGAAGGTGGGCGCTAGCAGCATCAAGATCGAGGCTGGAAAAATTACCATCAAATCGATCGCGATCGAGATCGCCTCCGACGCGAATACGCAGGTTAAGGCGGGAGCGATGATGGACATCAATGCGAACGGCATCATGACCGTGGCCGGATCGCTGGTAAAAATCAATTGATAAGCAAGCCTGCATAATCGTTTATACGTCGTTGCCTCTCCTTGCCGTACAGTCGTACTGTCTGCGTCGGGGCGCCTGGTCTAAACAATTATGCAGGCTTGCTTAGCGCTCGCGATAATCATCTGTCTGCAGCTGGGAATGATGGTGGCATTTTGCCTATTTTTAATATGGGGATTGATAATGCAATACATACTTAGATTGGCTATAACTTCTGATGGTGTGCGTGGATGGTGCTTAGCTATGCGCAGCCTCCCGGTGATTAATGGCGCTCATCCTGCCTCCCATTTCTGATGAGCCCAATCCTATTAACTCTGCGTATTTTGACTTGCCGTAACCAGGCTGTGCCTCACGCTCCGGTGGGACTTTTTTCCGATGTTGGCGGAACTATCGGTCGTGCGCCGGACAACTTGCTGGTACTGGACGATCCGGGTAAATATATTTCGCGCACGCATGCGCGGGTGGTCTTTCGCGCAGGCGTGTATTTCCTCGAAAACTTAGGGAGTAATCCCAGCGTGGTAAATGATCGGCCACTGGGCAAAGGTTGTGAGATCGCGCTGGCCGATCATGACAGCATCGTCATAGGCGATTATCAGTTGCAAGCGCGCATTGCGATAGCGGTGCCGGTCGCTCCGTTATTTGATTCGCCGCCAGCGGTAGCGTCGGTGCCCGCCCTTGCTGTGTTGCCGGGCCAGTCGAGCGTCGTCGATGCGCTGGCCGGGGCACGCATCCTTGATATCAGTCCCAGTACTGGCGCGGCGCAGTATGACCCGCTGGGACTGAACTTATTTGGCACGGCGGCGCAGTACCGCTCCGCTGAAAGCGATCATGTCTCACCCGAACTCGTGCCGTTCTACCCGCAGTCGATCAGCTCGGCGTCGCCCGCCCAGCCAATACCAGTGGCGTCGGAAAGTGGTTTTACGATACCTGAAGACTACGATCCTCTGGCCGACTGTTTACTACCCACGCCGGTATCGAGCATGGTCGCATCAGTAGTGCCAGCCACCAGGGACAGCGAAGTTCTGCAAGCCCTGCTGCGCGGCCTGGGTCTGCCGGATCTACAAATCAATCGCTCCGACGTTGAGGTCGCCGAGACGGTGGGGGCGATGCTGCGTGAGGCCACTGCCGGCACTATGGAGATGTTGATGGCGCATCCGCTGAACAAAAAAGAAAGCGGCAACGACACAACTATGACGTCCGACAGCGCTAATAATCCGCTAAAGTTTTTTTTAAATTCAGACAGTGCGTTGACGCAAATGCTGACCTCCAATATGACGAGCTATATGCCACCTGTGCAGGCCATGCACAGCGCTTTCATTGAATTGAAAGCGCATGAGTTGGCCGTCATCGCAGGCATGCGAGCGGCGCTGGCAGAGGTGTTGCATCACTTCGATCTGGTTCAAATCGAAAGTCGGCTGGTGGTGCCGAACGTCATGGACAAAATGATGCGCACACGCCGTAAGGCGAAAATGTGGGATCGCCTGGTCAAGCTCTACCCGGAGATTGCGCGCGAGGCCGATGACGATTTACAACGCCTGTTTGGCGAAAAATTCTCTGAGGCTTACGAAGAGAAAGTAGAACGTTCTGGCAGCGTTGGAAAATAGACAGGAAATCACTCTATAAAAGGGACGTCATGGCGCGGAAAAATAAAGTGGTCTGATTGGGAAGTATGTTGCTGCAGTCGTAGCATTTGCAGCAGCATGATCGTTATTGGCAGAGCCAGTCAGAGGTGGTTTCTCGTATGGATTCCACAAAAAAGGGGGCGTGGTCAGCATAATGCGCTCGATGCGTTTCTGTCGCAGACCGTGCCCGCAGCGACTGCATCATATGCAATTCATGACCGTATATCGTGGACCTGACGACTGCGTATGGCTGTGATGACGATAGCTACATAGTGTTATAGAGCAAGGGTGGGGGAGAGTTATATCGGATTTGTAATCTGTCCCCATAAATGGCGACAGACCATTGTCTGACGGTCGGATATAGTAACAAACAGAAAATAGATAGTGCTGGCAAGTTGTATTGGCCAAGTCAGAGTTCTGTCGCGCTAAACAAAGTTATTGATAGGCTCAAGCAGGCCAGATGTTGAAGGATAAAGTGACGCGATATATGCAATCTCGACAGCCAAGCGGGACAAGAAGAATGCCTGACGTTTTTTTGCAAGGCGATGCAGGCTCCGATGGATATAAGCGGCGCTAACAAGGCAGTGATTGACACGACCCATACTGACAAAGAAATCTCTATCGTAGTTCGGCAGCTCAACTACCTCAACAACTACATCGTCGAGCAGAACCATAGCGCCATCATGTGCTGGGTCATTTCACTGCGCTAAAAACGTCTTGGTCGGTATCGAAATCATGTACATGATTCGTAAAGAATCGGTGATCGTAGCCGCCGAAAATGTTTTGCCTGCCAGTTTTATATCTTGGCTAAAAAAATATGTTCAGTTTGACGATGACTCAACAACTTGCTAACTGTCTGATTTATCTCTGCTAATGCGACAGAGCTGCAAACAGACGCGGAATCAATCTATAAAAGGGCCATCATGGCGTGGAAAAATAAAGTAGTTTGGACGGAAGGCATGTTGCTGCAGCCGCAGCATTTGCAGCAACATGACCGTTATTGGCAGAGCCAGTTAGAGGCGCGTGTGGCAGCACTAACGCCGTACGGTTATGGTTTTTCAGAGCTCAAACTGGACGAGCAGCAACTGGCGTTGGGTAAGCTGGCCCTGCAGTCATGCCGCGCGGTGTTACCCGACGGTACGCCCTTTTATCTACCTGCTGAGGATGATTTGCCGCTACCGCTGGATGTGCCGGCCGATGCGCGTAACGTATTGGTGGTGTTAGCGTTACCTTTACGTCGACATGGTGTAGTTGAAGTTGCCAACCAGGATGGTCCGGACAATTTTGCTCGATATCGCAGCGACGATTATGAAGTGTGGGACAGCAATGGGCTAGACAATAGCGCGCTGATGCAGGTTGGTAAATTGCGGCTGCGTATCGCCCTTGAAAGTGAAGTGGCTAACGCTTACGCCACGCTGGGCATCGCCCGCATCGTCGAGCGGCGTGCCGACAACCGCGTGGTGCTAGACCCTGAATATTGTCCACCGTGCCTTGACTTTCGTGCTGCGCCGCGTTTGGCTGGCTTCGCCGACGAGCTGGTGGGCCTGTTGCATCAGCGCGGCGACGCGCTGGCCGGGCGTCTGTCGCAGCCAGGCGCGGCCGGTGCCGCCGAAATCGCCGATTTTCTATTGTTGCGATTGCTTAATCGCGTAGAGCCATTATTCAGGCACCTGGTCGGTGGCACTGGTGTGTGGCCGGAGCGACTTTATAGTGCCATGCTGGAATTGGCGGGCGAGCTGGCGACCTTCACTGAAGCGAGCAAGCGAACTGGCACCTATCCACAATACCGCCATGACTATCTTGCAGAGAGTTTTGCACCGCTGATCGCCGACCTGCGGCGCGCCCTTTCGACGGTGATGGACTCACAAGCGGTACCGATTCCGCTCGAAGAACGTCAGTTCGGCATCCGAGTGGCGGTACTGGCTGATAAAGAATTGCTGCGTTCTGCCAGCTTCGTACTGGCGGTGAACGCGAAGATGCCGACCGATGCGTTGCTCAACGCTTTCCCGGCGCAGACGAAGATTGGCTCGGTGGAAAAGATTCGTGATCTGGTCAATTTGCAGTTGCCGGGTATTGGTCTGCGCGTTTTGCCGGTAGCGCCAAGACAGTTGCCGTTTTATGCAGGTTACACGTATTTCGAGCTAGACCGCGACAGTGAATATTTCCAGCAGCTCATTAACTCGGCCGGGTTCGCGATGCATGTGGCCGGCGATTTTCCAGGATTGCAAATGCAATTCTGGGCCATCAGAAAGTAGGTCGGTGTGAACATAGAAAATCTTCTTGATTTGAACCAGAGTCCGGATACAGTCATGATGATAGAAATAACATTTAGATGCTGCGTTAAGCGATTCTCCGTGCAATGATTCCAACTCCGATCATTCAGGGTGCTGTATTGGCACCCGCTGCCGGGATCATCCCAGAACTGCCGGGTAGCGGCCTCAATCCGCTGGTGCGCGCTGCGAATCCCTTGCTTGACTTGGTGGTGCCACTGCGCATCACTATTGAGCCGCCTGATTTGCCACAATTGCGTGAGCGCCTGGCGCTCGCGATTAAAACATTTGAAATCGACGCCCGTGCCAGTGGCGTGGATAACGAGGCTATCGCCGCGGCGCGCTACGCTGTGTGTACGCTACTTGACGAAACTATTGCCAGCACGCCCTGGGGTAGTGATGTGTGGAATACGCGTAGCCTGCTGGTGGCCTTCCATAATGAGGCCTCAGGTGGCGAAAAAATCTTTCTTATCCTGCAGCGTCTGAGCCAGAATGTGGCCATCAATCTGGACGTGCTGGAGTTCATGTATGTGTGTTTGTCATTGGGTCTCGAAGGCCGCTATCGATTGATCGACCAGGGCCATGTGCAATTGATGGCGCTACGCGAACGACTGCTGCAACTGATCCGTCAGCATCGCGGTAGCTACAAAGCCGCTTTGTCGCCGGCATGGCGAGGCGAGGGCCGGCAGGCGCTGTCACCGCTGCGCCTTATTCCGGTCTGGGTTCTGATTGCGGCCGGGGGGCTACTGATCGTGCAACTGATCTGCAGCGCGAGATTGAACCGCCATTTGGCTCCGGTGCTCGCCAGCCTGTCAAAAATCAACGTGGCACATGTACGGACCGCGCCGGTGGTGGTGCGTGCGTCACCACCGGCCACTTCATTACGTATTGCCGACTTTCTGGCACCGGAAATCACCCAAGGCCTTGTGGCTGTACAAGAAACGGGCGAAGGTTGCGTCATTACCGTGCGTGGCGACGGCATGTTTGGTTCCGGCAGAACAGTAGTACAAAATAAGGTCATGCCATTGCTGAAACGCATCGGGGACGCGCTCAAGACGCTGCCTGGCAAGGTGATCGTCATCGGTCACACCGACGACACCAAATTTCGCCAGTCAGCGGGCTCTCCATCAAACTATAGTTTATCCAAGGCACGCGCCACCGGCGTGATGCAGGTGCTGGCAGGCCGTGCCGGGCCTCCCGACCGCTTCAGTGCCGAAGGGCGTGGCGATACTGAGCCACTAGTGGCCAACAATACATCTGCCAATCGGGCGCTTAACCGCCGCGTCGATATCGTCGTATTGACTCCGGCGCAAGTGCCATGATGACGCGCATATTTTTACTGATTTTTATCCTCTGCGGCGGACGACTATGAAACGATTATTTTCTTGGCTGTTTAAGTCCTGGCTACTATCCCTGCTTGGCGTGGTGATGTTGTCGCTGCTGGTATGGTTCGAAGGACCGCTATTCGCCTTCAACGGCATGGTGCCATTCGCTTCGAGCAGTGTGCGCTGGCTCTTCATATGGTTGTTTTTTGCCATCTGGGTCGGCTACTTTTTGTGGCAAGCCATCGCGGCCAAACTCGCCAGCCGACGCCTGTTGGCCAGCCTTGTACCGCCTAAGGATAGCGCTGGAAAAGACGTACAGCAGCAGGAAGTGTTGCAGGAGCAGGCCTTGCTGGAGAAGCGTTTGCAGCAGGCAATGGCGGTCTTGCGCCGTGCTGCGCCGGGCAAGAAAAAGTGGAGCGGCCGCTATCTTTATCAACTGCCTTGGTACATGTTCATTGGCGCACCAGACAGTGGCAAGACCACCACGCTGCTTCATTCGGGCCTGAAATTTCCGTTGACAGACGCGTTGACATCAGGTGTCCTCGACGCCCCAGGCGGCACACGCCATTGCGATTGGTGGTTCACCGATGAGGCGGTGTTAATCGATACGGCTGGCCGCTACATCACACAGGACAGTCCCAGTGGAACAGACAAGATTGGTTGGAACGGTTTTCTTGAGTTACTGAAAAAATACCGACCACGGCGACCCATCAACGGAGTCATCGTCGTGCTCAGTGTGATCGATTCGTGCTTGTCCGTGGTACTCGGCATAGAACTACTGAGTCGGAGAC
>NZ_JBRIIQ010000151.1:0-6491 GCF_052976905.1 Glaciimonas sp. GG7
CCATTGGAAACGCAGCGGGGTGCTAGATCAAGTCAAGATCGCGTTTTGTAGTGCGGGGGGTGTACTGTTCGGCGTCCCTGAATATGTACCGGCGCTGATGGAATACGTAGATGCCTACGGGATCGAACTCGATTTTGGCAGCACGCTCACCAGCGTTGACGGACCAGCAAAAATGGCGACCTTCAGCCATCTCGGGGCCGATGGCAACCGGAAATCCATCACCCGCCCATTCGACATGTTGCACGTAGTGCCGCCGCAAGTTGCGCCAGACTTCATTCGCAGCAGTGCGCTAGCTGATGCTGCTGGCTGGCTTGATGTCGATCCGGCAACGCTGCGTCACAAAACGTGGGACAACATTCATGCGCTCGGTGACGTGACCAATTCGGGCAACGCCAAAACGACAGCAGCGGTGCGCAAACAAGCTCCCGTTGTTGCACACAACTTGCTGGCAGCAATGGGCAAAGCGCAAGGTCATGCTCGCTACGATGGCTACGGATCTTGCCCGCTGACGGTCGAACGCGGCAAGATCGTCTTGGCAGAATTTACCTATGGCGGCAAGGTCGCCCCCAGTTTTCCCTCTTGGTTGATTGACGGAACGCGTCCCTCGCGACTGGCCTGGCACCTCAAAGAACATATCTTGCCGCCACTGTATTGGAGGGCGATGCTAAAGGGACGCGAGTGGATGGCAAAGCCTGAGCTAGCCGCCGGGTCCTGATTTGTCACCGCCAGCCCCACTATTGGCCCTCGGCAAAATTAAATCGGGAGGAGGGCTATACTCCTTCTCCCATACCAGCAGTCAGACAAGGACCCACCAATGATCCCCATTTCGATTCTCGATCTGGTTCGTATTACCGAAGGAAGCAATGCCCGTACCGCACTCGACAATGCCCGCGATCTCGCCGGTCATGCCGAGCGTTTCGGCTATACCCGATTCTGGATGGCTGAGCATCACAATATGATCGGCATTGCCAGTGCAGCGACGGCGGTAGCGATTGCGCACGTGGCCGCTGGTACTAGCACGATCCGGGTGGGCGCAGGCGGCGTGATGCTGCCCAATCATGCGCCGATGATGATTGCCGAGCAGTTCGGCACGCTCGCGTCGTTGTTTCCCGGACGGATCGATCTCGGTTTGGGCCGCGCCCCAGGGACTGATCAGGCGACGATGCGTGCACTGCGCCATAACCCCGCCAGCGCTGAAACTTTTCCGCAGGATGTGCTTGAACTTCAGGCGTTTCTGGGTCCTGTCACGCCCGGTCAGCGCATCATCGCGACACCGGGTGCCAACACGCAGATTCCATTGTGGATTTTAGGATCGAGCACATTTGGTGCCAGACTCGCCGCCGAGCTGGGCTTGCCGTATGCGTTCGCCTCCCATTTCGCACCGGATTCGCTGGCGTCTGCATTGCAGATTTATCGCGCACAATTCAATCCATCTGAACAGCAAGAAGCGCCGCATGCCATGATCGGCATCAATATTATTGCCGCCGAGACGGACGCCGAGGCACAACGACTCGCGACCACGCAACAAATGTCATTTACCGATATGTTCAGAGGTACGCGCGGTCTGAGCAAGCCGCCGATTGATGATATTGCCACCTATTGGTCGCCGTCCGAAAAAGCACAGGCGTCGCACATGCTGGCCTATTCGATCGTCGGTTCTATGCAGACCGTGCGGGTGGGGATGGAGCGATTGATCACCTTGACCGGGGCCGATGAGTTGATGGTGGTGTCGGATATTTTCGATCACAGCGCACGGGTGCGGTCTTATGAAATGATTGCTGAGATTGCGCGGGGGATGGATCGATAGATTCTTCTCGAAAGAGTAGAATTTATGTTTCAGGGACTCAAAATTTGCGTAACAGCAAATGAACTCCAAAACGACCTAAGGAACTTAATGCCCGTTATTTTTTGATATAAAGGATTTAGGTTCTTTTTTTACTCCAATGAGGGTAGTCCGAGAGAGCCGCTACATGCGCATGTTCGTAATAGTGAGGGGGAAGCAAAATTCTGGTTGCATCCGACAGTGAGCTTGGCAAATAGCAAAGGCTTTGATGCCAAAACATTACGTGAATTAGCGCAAGTCGTTGAACAAAATGCTGCACTTATTGAAAGAACATGGAATGAATACTTCTGCTAAATCCGTCAAATTTGACGAAAACAGTATGTGGGTTGAATTATCGGATGGCCGCACACTCGGTGTTCCATTGGTATGGTTCCCCAGATTGCTGCATGCCACACCGGAGCAACGTCAACAGCACGAATTGTCGGCTAACGGTATTCATTGGGATGACTTGGATGAGGATATTTCAATTGATGGCTTATTGGCAGGCCGTGGCGATGCCACACATGTTGCACGGGTAGCCGCTTAGGGTGCGTCGTAGATTGGTAGCTAACTATGCACAGCCACCAAAATACTGCACTTGATCCTCTCAACGAGCAGCGCATCCATCGATCCTCGCCACCAACGTTGTGCAAACGTCTGCTGGCGAGAATGTCCCACAATCACAAGATCGACCCCCAGCGCGTCTGCCAGCTTACCGATTACCACCACCGGTTCGCCCATTTCAAGATGCGTGACCACGTTTAATCCGGCAGCAACCATCAGCGCACGACCGGCTGCCAATTCCTCACCCATGGTTTGCGTTCTGACCGCGCATGTAATTTCCGGCGCATACCCGCCGGCCATCCCATTCGGAGAAAACTCAATGACTGCTAACAGATGTATTTCAGTCGAGGAGGGCGGATTGATCCGTATGCATTCATGCAGCGCCGAGCGACTGTCGGGCGTGCCGTCGTAGGCTACCAAAATACGTTTGTACATAATCTCTCCTGATGTCGGTGTTCATGCATGGCGCATGAAGTCAGTGAATGAATATTCTTATTGTGCGCTTTTTATTCTTTGGCAGAGGTAAGGTTTTTGAGGAGTTTCTGGCATCGGCATTTTGGAGAGGCGGGTATTCTTTGCAGATATTTTGTTCAACACGAAAGCTATATACACATGGAGGTTATATGACGCAAAGCACTGTGTTTGTAAATAATGGTACCCAGGCGGTACGTCTTCCCGCCGAATTGCGCTTCCCCGAAAACGTCAAAAAAGTCACTGTGCGGGCAGTCGGCAATGAACGCATCATTTCTCCCGTCACGCATACCTGGGATAGTTTTTTTATCGGATTTGAAAGCGTCTCTGATGATTTTATGGCGGAGCGTGAAGTGCAGGCTTGACGCTTTACGGCTTGCGGACTGGGTAATAGGTAAACCGATTCGATATTGCATAAAAAGAGAAGCTAGCTTCTCTTTTTTTACGTATCAACGGCGATGTGCAAGTATCAATGCACAAGCAGATACGTCAGCCGTCAGCTACCCGCATCCATCAATTCCACCTCTTGCGCCGCATAAGTGCTCAATAACCGGGCCGAGAGCAGCGCCAGTGTCTGCAATGCTTGGCACTTCTCCGCGCTCAGCGCTAAGGCTTGTGCTTCGGCGTTATCGCGATGGGGTTTGGATTGGTAAAACTCGTTGGCTTCGATTACTTCGACAATAGTGTTGATGCCCTGGGAGGCGTCGGCTAACAGTTTGACGTAGTCGATCAGGAAAAACGTTGCTTGATATCGGTGAGATTGTTGCGCTGCTGCGTGAAGTTGCTAGTAGGCATGATGCGATCCTTTAGTTCAGTTGAGCTTCCCGCTTAAAAAAACGGGGGTGGGCGACAAATGACGGAGTTGACAGACTGGACACCAAACCTAAAAACCAGCAAGCCCGAAGGCTTCACCGCCACTGCCGCCCAGAGAGGGCGAACTTAGGGCCCAGGCCGCATTGCACGGCCCGGGGTTTGATGTAAACAGGCTGTCAAACCTGTATTCCTTTTTGAGGAACGGTGATACCTTACTCGTACTGAAAACGGAGGTCAACAGGAAAATTGCAGTTTTTTGTGATGACTGTTTTGTTTCATTGTTTGGTGCTGGATATTGTTGATTGAAGTCTCGAATGGTCAATGAGCGAGTCCATCATTGTCAGACCAAATGTACATGTTGAGGACGTCACCGCCTTGATCACCCCATACCAAACTCAAACGATTTAGCATAAAAAATACTCTCCTCACGCCAGATCACCTTCGTCCTCGTGACATACAGATTCCAGGTCTCATGTTTGATTGGTTTCAACTCAGAAAATCCCCCAGGACTAAGCACCGCCACACACCCGCTGGCAGCCGGGTCGCGCACCGATTCATACCGCACCATCTCAATAGCATGCAACCGCGCCGCACGTCCTATCGCCTGACAAGCCGCATAGTTGCGTGTGCGTCCACTTGCCCCGTTCGGCGACATAGGGCGCAAGCCGCAAGTCGATGCTGCTGCCTTTGATTGCACTTTGAAACAAAGTTTGTTGCAGCGGCTCGATCGTCTCAAGTTCACTGTCCATCAAGAAGCGCCAGCGCCAATAGCCTAGCTCGGCGCAGGCGGTGCGTTGTTCGTCAGTTGCGTAAAAAACGCCGGGGTCATAAGGCGCTCTGAAGCGGGAGCCGGTTGGCAGGGGCGGGTAGCGAAACGGTGTGAAGAGCAGCCAATGCAGCGATGCTGCCTCCGGCGGGATGGGCGGTTTGGACGTCTCCAGAATGGTTTCCAGCAAGTGCTGCTCGTCGATGGAGTCGGCCAGCACCATCGTTGCGATGAGATGCTGACCCTCAACGGCGCGCCAACCGGACATCGTGATCGTTTGAATATCAGATACGTCCACGATAGGCATCCAGATAATTGAGAACGTGGACGATGCCTTCGATGCTGATAATCAAATCGATCGGCCTGGCATTAAGCGCCTTGTTGTACCCCGACAGCCATGCTTTGGCACCGTCGCCATGACCGATTAAGGCATCGAGCGAACGGAAGACGCGCACGAAAAGAATCGCCAGATCCCATTCACTTTTGCGTGCTGTGCTGAGATGGTAATGGCCGTTGAACAGGCGCGATGCCGTGGGGGTGCTGATCCCCAATATTTTTGCCATCACTGCTTGATTGATATTGAGAATATTAGCGGCTTTGAGGACGGCTTTAGACAGGACTTTTTCTGCGTCTTCTGAGGTTTCCGGTGACTTTCGTAGCGCTTGCATTAAGGGCTCCTTTTGATTCTACAGAAATATATTATCATAATAATTTCTTTAGAAATATATTTTCATTGGCGCTTAAATGCTTTTTTTGAATTTAAAAAAATAAACGTGAACTAAACAAGTTAAGACATCTCTGTACTAAATATGACTGATATAGATTTTTCCTATATCACTACAAGATATTTCCTGTCGATCAAACGATCTCCACATCTAGATTGAGGAGTCGTGTGTGGGCGTTCGGACCGGAACGCGACGACCATGCCGAAAGCGCGAGAGAAACCAATGCCGCGTCATTTTCCAACAAAAAAAGGATGCCTATAAAACAAACACCTGGTCTGGTTGCCTCCGGTTTTAATTGCACTCGTTGACGTCAACGAAACGCTCATTAGAAAGATTACGCTCATGCCACATTCGGTTGAAATATCTGCTGCATCAAGCGTACTGTCGAACGAAACACAAGTATCCATCCATCCCCTTTCTTCCGTGCAGCAAGTCGTCTGGCTCGACCAGATGCTCAATCCTGATGCCCCGCATTACAACATTGGCTGGACGATACAAATCGACGCCGCGATCGATCCGCTGGTACTGGAACAAGCCATCCGAGATTTCGTCATGGAAAACGATGCAGCCCGGCTGACATTAATAAAAACTGAGGGTATGCCGCAGCAACATATTTTGCCGTCAGTCGAATTTGTTTTACCCGTACTGGATTTTTCTGACGAAACCGATGCTGACCAACATGCCCGGGATCACTTGAATCAGATGCATAAGCAGCCGTTCGATCTGTATGGTGGACTGCTATGGAGAATGGCATTGATTCGCGCCAGTCCTACGCGCTATTACTGGCTACTGTGCTACCACCATCTGATCGCCGATGGTGTCAGTGGCACGCAAAGTTTTACCAGCATTGCCAGCGCGTATAACCGGCTGCTCGGACGCGATACGACAACTGCCGAAGCTGCGCCCTCCTATTTGGATTTCATCGCCAAAGATCAAGACTATTCCTCCTCTGCACGCTTTGCGCTTGATGAGAAATTCTGGCGTCAGCGGTTTACCCAACTGCCGGCTCGGCTGGTCAGCGGCGATAGTGCGCTCTCGGCAGAAACACTGGCTCCCAGCGAACAGTTCTATTGGTCGATCGAGCGTCCCCTGTTCAAGAAAATGACAGCGTTTGCGGCAGCGCATGGATGTTCTGCGTCGGACTTCATGCTGGCCTTGACCAGTGTGTATTTCGCCCGCATCAATGATCTCGACGAGGTCGTCATCGGCGTGCCGATACATGGCCGCAGTGCGCGCGATAAAAATACCTTCGGCATGTTCTCGTCCATTATTCCAGTGGGGGTTGCGCTCGATCGGCAGCAACCGTTTACACACGCGATGGCAGCGGTTG
>NZ_JBRIIQ010000152.1:0-6371 GCF_052976905.1 Glaciimonas sp. GG7
GCGCCACCCCAATCAAGCTAGCCCCAAACACCAAGGTCAGCAAATGCACGCGCCCAAAAATCAGCCAGCAAATCGAAAACGCACCCAAACAACCAATCGCAATCGACAGCACGATCAAACCGATAGGCCGCAACGCGCCAAATGTCAGCCACATCAGCAGCACAATCCCCAGCAATGAACCGATACCGATCGTCGACATTTCACCGCTGGCCTGCGCACTGGCCGCGCCTGCATGCAACACCACCCCGGCGCTAATAATCTCGACCTTGGGAAAAACTTGCCGGGCAGCATCGGCGGCAGTTTTCAGCAACGGCAACACCACTTGCTGCGTCGCCATCGAAAACGCCGGTTGCCGTAACGTCAGCAACAACATCGCATACTGACGGCCATTGGCTGCAACAAACAAATGCCCATCACGCGGCCTGACCGGGGTTTCCTGCGCACGCATCTGCACCCAACCGGTAAACAATCCAAACGGATCATCCTGCCAAGCGCCCAGTTTAGGACCGGAAAACGGACTGTATAACTGTTGCAACGCGGTCTCTACCCAATAGCCGGGCGGCTTTTCTCGCAACAATGTTTGCTGCTCTGCGGTCAGCAAACTGAGTCGGTTTTGTTGGGATGGCCCTAGCCAGTCGGTCTGAGTCTGGTCCGACATAGTCGCACTCAAGGTAAACATGTCGGGATGCTGCATCAGCACCGCAGAATAAGCGTCGGCAGCCGTTTTTGCCTGCGCCCAATCCTCCGCACCAACCAACACAATCAAGCGTTGCTGAGCAGAATCCACCATATGGGTGAACGCTTGCTGCAACACCGGATCGCGCTGCTCCACCGGCAACAAGGCCAGAATATCGGTATCCGGCACGATCTTCTGCACCAGCCAAAGATAGGCGTTGTGACCCAATATCAGCCCCACCACCAGCAGCCAGATCAGCGCTAATCGCCTGGGCCAACTATTGTTAGTCAAGCGATGCCCCTTCGTCGGCAGTCATGGCGTTAGCACCGCTCTGTAACGCAGAGAACACAATCTCGGTATGGTCACCACTGGCCTCGTTAATAGTCACGGTTTTGACGTATACGCCACCGCTTAAGCCCAGCGTGCCGATCGCTTTAGCCAGCGCCGGTTCACGTGCTTTGAGCGCAACTTTCCAGCTATTGCCATCAATACTGCCATCCATCTCAAACAACGAAGACAACTGACTCAGATCACCCGCCAGCAATGAAAACAAAACGCTATTAATCATCCGCACCACCGGCTCTTGCTTAGCATCTAAGCGCATGGCAATCCGGTCGCCCTGCATTTGTACAATCTCATCGCGCTTCAAACGTAACGTATTCGGAAACGGCTGCAAGGTCTGCCACAGCACACCCTTGCCACTGACCACGCAAAAACGGCCATTCGAGAGCAGCGGCTTTTTCATCCCCATGAGCTGCTTGATTTGATCGAAGCGGCCACACAATACCGGCGGCTTGGCCAGCATTGCTTGAATTTTTTCCACCGGCGCAGCGGCTTGTGCAGCCGCACACAAAAGCACGGTCAATACGGCTATCAATAAACGCTTCATAGTGCAGCAATTCCCAGTTTTTGAAATAACACAGCGGGCGACGCAAAACACATTTCACGCGTCACGATATCCACCGCAACTTGCGTGGTCGTGCCCTTGGTCAGACGTTCACTGCTGAGTTTATCGGTGATCAGATAGTCGATCTTGAGAGAGTTTTCCCACGCAACAATACTGGCCCGCACAGTAATATGCTGACCGAATGTGGCCGGTTTCACGTAGCGCAGATGCAGATCAATCACCGGCCACGCGTAGCCAGAAGCCTGCATATCCGGGTAGTTATAGCCGATCGAATCGAGCAACGCGCAACGCGCTTGTTCCAGATATTTAACGTAATTGCCGTGCCAGACTATCTCCATCGGATCGAGATCGTAAAACTGTATTTGCAACGCAATTTCAACCGACCAACGGCTCTCTTTATTCTGCATACAGGTTCCAAGCCTTAGTCTCAATACGTTCAAGCAACAGCCGCAAATCCGGCTCCAGCATGCGATCTTCCTCAATCACGGCAATATCCTTGCCCAGCGCATCAAGCATCGTCTGCACATTTTGTTGCGGCTGCGCGCTTGCATCGACCCGGCACCGCAACCAGACGCCCTGTCGCACACTAATTAACAGCGCCGCCGTGACTTGCTCAGTGAGCTGCAACACCCGCAAGCAATCGCGTGCAGCAATCGTCCCCATGCTGACTTTATCCTGATTGTGACATTCGGTAGAGCGTGAAAATACCGACGCTGGCATCGTCAGTTTGAGCGCCTCTGCGGTCCAGGCTGAGGCGCTGATTTGCAGTGCTTTTAAACCGTGATTAATACTGGCGCGCGGACCCTCTGCGCCAGAAAGATTAGGCGGCAGCCCATGGTTATAACGACTATCAACTAGCAATGCCATTTGCCGGTCCAGCAAATCGGCCACATTGGCAACCGCATTTTTCATGCTATCCATCGCAAAGGCTATATGACCGCCATAAAAATGACCGCCGTGCAGCACACGCTCATTCTCGGCATCGATAATCGGATTATCGTTAGCGCTATTGAGTTCGTTCTCAATCGATTGCCGCATCCACGTCAACGCATCGGCCAGCACGCCAATCACATGCGGCGCGCAGCGTATCGAATATCGATCCTGCAAGCGTTTTTCATTACGCGGTGCATCTGGCGCGGGTAAATCTTCGCGCAGCCAGGCCGCGACTTGTTGTTGCCCTGCATGCGGTTTGACTGCAAACAGCGCCTCATCAAAATGATGCGCATTACCATCGAGCGCAAAGCTCGCCATCGCCGTAATGCGGGTTGCGATACGGACCAGATAAGCGGCGCGGTCGTAAGCCAGACAGGCCAGCGCCGTCATCACGGCAGTGCCGTTCATGATCGCCAGACCTTCTTTGGGCCGTAACCGCAACGGCGTCATGCCCGCCTCTTGTAATGCCTCAGCGGCAGAAACTTTAAGCCCATCGCGCCAGACTTCACGCTCGCCGCACAGCACGGCCGCCAGATACGACAAGGGCGTCAAATCGCCGGAAGCGCCAACCGATCCCTCCGCCGGAATCAGCGGCAATACATCTTCTTTCAACAACCGCGCTATCTGCTCCAGTAAACCAACGCTAACGCCGGAATATCCTTTGCACAGTGACGCCAACCGCACAGCCAGAATCGCCCGTGTCTGGGCTGGCGTAAAGTGCTCGCCCAGCCCACAGCCGTGGTAGGTGTATAAATGGTGCGGCAATTCCGGAATCAGTTCAGGTGGGACAATGACCGTACAAGAATCGCCATAGCCAGTGGTCACGCCATAAATCGTGCCATCCTCGCGCAGCAAGCGGTCCAGAAAATCCGCCCCCCGCGTAATCGCCGCACGGAATAATGGAGCGGCAGACAGCGTCACTTGCGCCGCTGCAGAGGCGATGGCGACGATGTCTTCTATCGTCAATCGTCCCTGATCAAAACAAACAAGATGGGGAACAGGATCGTCCGCTGTGTTGCGCTTAATGGTGCTCATTGCTGTATCCGGATAAATACCAAAAATCGTAAAAATTAAACCATTGCAACGGTGCTCTCAGACAAAACTTCTGAAGCCCCTCCGCGTATGCCGCAGCCAATTCATCAAGCGCTTGCGCACGCTGTTTGCGCGGCAAAAAAACCGTTTCGCGAAACAACTCAAAATGACATTCTGAACGACGCTCTGTGCTATCCATCGTCAACGAAAACAACAAATACACCGGGCATTGCAGCACACTTGCCAGCACATAAGGACCAATCGGAAAGGGAGCAGACGCGCCCAGAAATGGTGCCGACGCCACCCGCGGCTGCGATGAGACTGGAATACGATCCCCGGCAATAGCCACAAACTCGCCCCGCGCCACCTTTTCCGCCAGGCGCATCGCCATGGCAGGCGTCAGCTCGGTTACCTGCATCAGGTTTAACTGGCTGTCCGGATCAAGTTGCGCTAACAAGCGGTTAAACGCCTTTGCATGTTTGGTATGCACCAGCACAGTGATACGCAAACCGCTGCATTGCCGCGACAGCACGCGGCATAACTCAAGATTGCCAAGATGCGCGCAAATCAACAGACCACCGCGTTTGGCTGCGATATTGGCCAAAATGTGTTCTTGACCAGTGAGGCTGACGTTTTGCGTCTTGAGCAAACCGCCCCAAAGCAGCATTTTGTCCAAAATACTTTCAGCGAATGCGCGGAAATGCTGCAATACACCGAGAAGATCTGCACGCGGTGGCGCCATGTTTTCTGCCAGACAAATTGTGCGAACACGCCGTAAATACGCTTGCGAAGCGTGACGTGCGGTCGGCTTGGTTGCCAGATACCAGCCAAGTATCGGATAGAGCAGCAACCGAAACGGCAAACGACCAGCGATCCGATACAACCAGAACATCAGGCGCATACCAGCCACAAAACCGGCTTCGTTCATCTGCGCCCAATGTCGTGGCGGAACAATCATTCCTCACTCCGCAATCTTAAGAGCTTGCGCAGCAGCAATAACGGCGAACGTAGCAACATACCGACAAACAATGTTGCATGCATACGTGCAATGAGTAGATTGTCGGACACCAAATGAAAGTGCGAAACACCATCCGTCGGATAGTGCACTCTGGTTGGAAAATTGATGACCTGCAGGCCAGCCCAATACAGCCGCACAATGACGTCGGTATCGAAATCCATTCGCTGACCGAGTACTCTGCGCCTGGCCAATGCCACAAACGGCGGCAATGGATAGACCCGAAAGCCGCACATCGAATCCTTGATATCAAACGATAAGGTATTAATCCAGACCCAGATATGCGTCAGATAGCGTCCATACAAACGCACCTTCGGCACGCTCTCGTCGTACTGTGGATAACCACTAATGACTGCCGTTGGCCACGCGTCGGCCAAGGCCAGAAAACGCGGAATATCATCGGCGCAATGCTGTCCATCGGCATCAATTTGCAGCGCATGGCTATAACCTGATTGCGATGCATGAAGCATTCCGGTCAATACCGCGCCACCCTTGCCGCGATTAGATGCATGACGCAGCAGTATGATTTGCGGGTGTTCGGCAACGAGCGCTTCGAGCGCTCTGGCGCATACCGCAGAGCTACCGTCATCAACCAATATGCACGGCAAATCGATTGCCAAAATCGCCTCCACCACGCCCCGGATTGCATGTTCATGGTTATAAACCGGAATCACCGCGCAAGGATGAAAAGTAGTCTTGCTTGTATCGGTTTCTTGATTATCCATCAGCGCTCCCAAACACGATCCGCCCGCTTGCGTGCTGACCTGCGGCTGACGTTATCCGAAACGTCAGCGACGATTTTTGACTATCGTGTTGCAACGCAAGTTGCAGCACGGACTCTGGCATCACCACCCGTTGAAACTTCAGGGTGTGCATACTCACAAAATGCGGCGCTAACGGAAAGTATTCACGACCATACGCTATCGCCCAATCAACCTGCACCACGCCGGGCAAAATGGGCGCGGCCTCAAAATGCCCTTTGAAATACAACAATGCACGCGGCACTGTCAGTTCCAGCACTACGCGAGATTGTGCCCTATTGATTTCCAACACACGTTTGTGCGGCTTCGTCACTGGCGGCGTCGCTATATGGTTTTTTGCCGGCATCACCGACAGATACATCGGATTGAATCCATCGGCAAAAATGGACAATAGCGCAGCGTGCGTCGTTTTTCCTTGAGTATTGACAGGCAACGCGTCGAGATAACGCCAGCTACGCGGCTGTGCAATCGGCTCAATGGCATGCGCGATCCCATCACGTAGTTGCCGGTTTAACCTCAGCTTGCCCTGCTCGGCAAGTACCAAACGGCCTGCATCGGATAAAACAATGCAGGCAGCGATCTGCTGACGACGCTGATTTGCACTATCGTCGAGCAATACAACCCGCGCATCGATGACCAATACAGAAGCCTTCAACTGCGTCTCAATCGCATCGAGCGAAATCCGTTTTTCTTCGACTTTAACGATCCGATCAAACCGACCCTTTAACAAGAAATGCGTAGCATCAATCGCTTGCGCCTGATCCGCCAGTGTGTGCCAATCACCATCCGGCAAATGCGGCGAACAAATTTCAAGGACGCCATCATTGCCTGTAACAGATGCGATACGCCAGGTAATCGTCGGCATCACGGTCCAGCTTTCGTCCACCGTGCCCGCGCTAAACACACGCTCACGCCAGCCGATGCCGCCAGTCTCAGAACTGCCGTAGACCTCGATCGGTATGCGGCCCAGCAAACGTCCCGCCTCCTGCGCTACTTCCTCGACTATCAACCCGCTCCACTGCGGCGTAGCGCCACGTTTCTGATGAT
>NZ_JBRIIQ010000153.1:0-6183 GCF_052976905.1 Glaciimonas sp. GG7
GTGCGAACAACATATCTTTAAGGGGGGCAACGTAACTCATCAACTTCTCCAGAAAAAATAGGCAGTACCACTTTCGTAATACTGCCTTGGCGTTTTTGCAAACGATCTAATTATTGTATGAGGCTAAGTTAGCCTAACTCGGCTACCAACTGCGGCACGATCTCAAACAAGTCTCCGACGATGCCATAATCAGCGACCGAGAAAATCGGCGCTTCTTCGTCTTTGTTAATCGCAACGATCGTCTTCGAGTCTTTCATCCCAGCCAAATGCTGAATCGCGCCAGAAATACCGACTGCGATATAGAGCTGGGGAGCAACGATTTTGCCGGTTTGACCAACTTGCCAGTCGTTCGGCACAAAACCGGCATCAACTGCCGCCCGTGAAGCACCCATTGCCGCGCCAAGTTTGTCTGCCAGCGGCTCCAATATTTTGAAATTATCCGCCGAGCCCATACCGCGTCCGCCAGAGACAATGACTTTAGCAGCGGTCAGCTCAGGCCGATCCGACTTAGCCAGCTCACGCGAAATAAATGCCGACTTGGCGAAATCTACCGCTGTATCGATGTTCTCGACGACGGCCGAGCCGCCGTCAGCGGCCGCGTCAAAACCTGTTGTACGTACAGTAATAACCTTGGTGGCGTCAATCGACTGCACGGTCGCAATCGCGTTACCGGCATAAATCGGACGTTCAAAGGTGTCCGGGCTATCGACTTTGACGATTTCTGAAATCTGACCAACATCAAGTCGGGCAGCGACGCGTGGCAGAATATTTTTACCGTAGGCGGTTGCCGGAGCCAGAATATGACTGTAGTTTGCGGCCAGCGCCAGGACTTGCTCAGCGATGTTTTCGGCCAGGCCATCGGCAAACCAGGCTGCATCGGCGACCAACACTTTGGTGACGCCAGCAGCCTTGGCGGCAGCATGGGCTGCCGCACTGCAATCTTTGCCAGCGACCAGTACGTGAACCTCGCCACCACATTGGGTCGCGGCGGTGATGGTATTGAGAGTGCTACCTTTTAAGGTGGCGTTATCGTGTTCAGCTATGACGAGAGCGGTCATGGTATCTCCTGATGATGAGGTATTGCGGTCGCCGGCAGACATGCTTCAGGTGCGGCGCTCCGCTGTATTTTGTTCGGTGTAAGTAATCGCTGCTTAAGCAATGACCTTCGCTTCATTACGCAGTTTCGCCACTAGCGTTGCAACGTCTGGCACTTTGATACCCGCGCTGCGCTTGGCAGGCTCGACCACTTTGAGCGTCTTCAAGCGCGGTACTACATCCACACCCAGATCGGCTGGCGTAAATACATCCAACGTTTTCTTTTTGGCTTTCATAATGTTAGGCAACGTCACATAACGTGGTTCGTTGAGGCGTAAATCGGTCGTAATAATAGCTGGCAACGTCAGCGCGATGGTTTCAAGACCACCATCGACTTCACGCGTAACAAGGACTTTGCCCTCTTCCAGCACAACCTTAGAGGCAAACGTCGCTTGCGGCCAGCCCAGTAATGCAGCCAACATCTGGCCCGTTTGATTACAATCGTCGTCAATTGCCTGCTTGCCCAGAATGATCAATTGCGGCTGCTCTTTATCTGCAATCGCCTTCAACAATTTAGCCACTGCCAGCGGCTGCAAGTCTTCGCTGGATTCAACCAAAATAGCGCGATCTGCACCAATGGCCATGGCTGTGCGCAAGGTTTCCTGGCATTGCGCAACACCGCACGAAATCGCGATCACCTCAGTAACCTTGCCGCCTTCTTTCAGACGCGTCGCTTCTTCCACTGCAATCTCGTCAAACGGATTCATCGACATCTTGACGTTGGCGATATCCACACCTGTGTTATCGGATTTGACCCGGACTTTGACGTTGTAGTCGACTACACGCTTGACTGGTACTAGTACTTTCATCGGTCTGCCTTTTGATTAAAAAATAAGAATCGCGTTGACGTTAACGTTAATTGATGAGCGATTATAAGAGAGAATGCAGCACGCGACCAAAATTAAGCACGAACGTTCTATTAATTTTTTAGACAACGCCCACTATTGACAAAATAGAAAATATATATTAAGCAGAAAAATCGAAATCAACGCCATCCAAAACGATTTATTGTGAGTGTCTTAAGTATTGGGGTGGTGCGTAAATCTCAAGGGAAAAGTTTAATTTAACAATTGGCAGAATACCAATTATAGACATGCACTTATTAAAACATTTTAATATTTCGCACTGAGGTAATAAAAATCGACAAAACTTGTCGATTTACTTGCGCTTCATAAAGAATACGTACTCTTTATTCTCTTCAGTTTGCGACAACAGATCATTCCCTGTTTGCTTGGCAAACGCCTGAAAATCACGCACTGAACCAGAGTCTGTCGCCAATACGCGCAAGACTTGTCCGCTCAACATGTCAGCCAGTGCTTTTTTTGTCTTCAAAATCGGCAACGGGCAGTGCAGACCACGTGCATCAAGTTCTCTATTAAATTCCATAACCACTTTGTAAATCAAAATTATTTAACATTCGCTGTTTCAGATTTTACGCCTAAACATCCGCCATTGATGCAATGCAGCAAAGATTCGTCCGTTTTTACAACAACATTCGTTTCAGTGACTAAATAAGATGCAACGTTGCACGAATAATCTCCGTCAAACAACACGCCTCAAAGCGATTTTTAATTATGCGCGCATTCATAGCGGGTTTGGTAAACGTCTTCTGATGAGGCGCTTAGCAGGGCCAGCCGCGAATCGGACGGGGAACTAACATCAGTCCTCCAAAATCGGCCTGTCCACAAACTCCGCTTCCAAACCTCGCTCACGCATCCAATCGGCCACCGCATACCCGGTACCGGCACGCCATGGCTTCAACTTCTCTGGCGCTAACAAGCGATATTCCAACAACTCCGGCGACAAACGAATGGTCCCCGATGCTTTGACGTGATAGGCAATGATCAGCTCATTCTTACGCATGAATTCATAGACGCCGATCAAGGTAATTTGATCAGCGTCCAGATTCGTTTCTTCCTTCAATTCACGCGTGATCCCCTGCTCCGGCGTTTCATCGCGCTCCATGAATCCGGTAATCAGCGCAAACATATTGTCCTGCCAGGCGGCATTGCGAGCGAGCAGGATTTTGCCATCGATTTCCACCACCGCAGCCAACACCGGCAGAGGATTATCCCAATGCGTCCAATGTCCATCAGGACAGGTCAAACGCAGCTTGCCTGCATCGCCATTGTCGGAGAGCAATGCCAAGGGAGTTGCACACATCGGACAAAATTTAAAATCGCTCATTTGCGTCTATTTTCGAGAATGCAATCATGCATCGGATAACACCACCAAAAAACTATTACCCCCGCGCACCAACCCAGGCAACCACGCCTTGCAACGCCGCCGCCAATCCACTCGGATCAGTACCGCCAGCTTGCGCCATATCCGGGCGACCGCCGCCTTTGCCGCCGACTTGCTGCGCGACAAAATTGACCAGATCACCGGCTTTGACTTTCGCCGTCGCGTCCGCCGTCACACCAGCAATCAAACTGACCTTACCGTCCTTGACGGTTGCCAACACAATCGCGGCGGTTTGCAACTTATCTTTGAGCTTATCCATCGTTTCACGCAAGGTCGCGCTGTCAGCCCCCTCCAGCATGGCTGCCAGCACTTTGATGCCATTGACATCAACAGCTTGATTAACCAGCTCATCCCCTTGGTTCGAAGCCAATTTTGACTTCAACCCGGCCATTTCTTTTTCCAGCGCCTTCACGTAATCCTGTACCTGCGCGATGCGTTGCGTGAGTTCTTCCGGCGGCGCTTTCAACGCCGTCGCAGCTTCGGCGACCCGGCTGCTCAGACCTTGTACCAGCGCCAGTGCGCCCAAACCGGTCACCGCTTCAATCCGACGAATCCCCGCCGCCACGCCGCCTTCGGCCACGATCTTGAACAAGCCGATGTCGCCAGTGCGATTAACGTGCGTACCGCCGCACAATTCGGTCGATGAGCCGATCGACAACACCCGTACTTCGTCGCCGTATTTTTCACCAAACAAGGCCATCGCACCGCTGGCAACGGCATCGTCGAACGTCATCAATTGCGCACGCGTGGCGATGTTTTCCAACACTTCGCGGTTCACAATCTCTTCAATACGCCGAATCTGATCGGCGCTAACAGGCGCGTTGTGACTGAAATCGAAGCGGGTTTTGTCCGCATCCACCAACGATCCCTTTTGCGCCACATGCGTGCCCAATACTTCACGCAACGCTTTGTGCATCAAATGTGTCGCCGAGTGATTGCGCACGGTGCGTGCACGCTGCGCGGTGTCAACGTTGGCAGCAACTTGATCACCAACTGCCAGCGCACCTTTTTCCAGACGGCCATGATGACCAAATACTTCAGCCTGAATTTTCAGCGTGTCAGTCACGGCAAATATGGCAGTCGCCGTTTCCAGCACACCGGCGTCGCCAGCTTGTCCACCGGACTCCGCATAAAACGGTGTCGTATCAAGCACCACAATCGCGTCTTGACCGGCTGCAATGGCTTGTACCGCACTGCCATCAACATATAGGGCCAGCACTGTGGCGTCTTGCGTCAACGCGCTGTAACCGACGAAACTGGTTTTGTCGCCGCTGTACTCAAGCCCTGACGCCGACTTGAATTTGCCACCGGCACGGCTAGCTTCCTGCTGGCGTTTCATCGCAACATCAAAGCCCGCTTCGTCCAGTTCGACCTCGCGTTCGCGACAAATATCAGCGGTCAGATCAAGCGGAAAACCGAACGTGTCATACAGCGTGAAAGCCGTATCGCCATCGAGTTTTTTAGGACTCTTGAGCAATGCAGCTTCCAGAATCTTCATGCCATGCTCCAGCGTCTCGCCAAAACGCTCCTCTTCTTGCTGCAAAGTTTGCTCAACACGACCGGCCGCTTCCACCAGCTCGGGATAGGCAGCGCCCATCTCCAACACCAAATCTTTGACTAATTTGTAGAAGAACGGCTTGGTTTGCTCAAGCTTGTGACCATGACGCAAAGCGCGGCGAATAATCCGACGCAGCACATAACCGCGCCCTTCATTACCCGGGATCACACCATCGACAATCAAAAAGGAGCAAGCACGGATATGGTCAGCGATAACTTTCAGAGAATTGTTGGTCAGATCGGTGACATGGGTTTCGCGTGCGGCAGCCTTGATCAGATTCTGGAATAAATCGATTTCATAGTTGCTATGCACATGCTGCAAAATCGCCGCCAGACGCTCCAGCCCCATCCCGGTATCGACGCATTGACGCGGCAATGGCGTCAATGTCGCCTCCCCGGTCTTGGCATCGATTTGTCGATCAAACTGCATGAAAACGTTATTCCAGATTTCAATATAACGGTCACCATCCTGATCCGGGCTACCCGGTGGACCGCCCCAGACATCCGGGCCATGATCGTAAAAAATCTCAGAACAAGGACCGCACGGACCGGTTTCTGCCATTTGCCAGAAATTGTCAGACGCAAACGGCGCGCCTTTATTGTCGCCGATGCGTACTACGCGTTCAGGCGGCAAACCAATCTCATTGACCCAAATGTCATAGGCTTCATCATCGGTTTCATACACCGTAGCCCAGAGTTTTTCGGCCGGTAAACCGTACACTTCGGTCAGCAACTCAAAGGCCCATTTCAGCGAATCGCGCTTGAAATAGTCACCGAACGACCAGTTACCCAGCATTTCAAAGAAAGTGTGATGACGTGCGGTGTAGCCCACATTTTCCAGATCGTTGTGCTTGCCGCCAGCGCGCAAACAGCGCTGCACCGAGGTAGCACGGACATAATTGCGTTTTTCCGTCCCCAGAAAAACATCCTTGAACTGGACCATTCCCGAGTTAGTAAACAGCAATGTCGGGTCATTCCCCGGCACCAGGCTGGACGAACGCACAACAGTGTGATCTTTAGATTCAAAGAAGGAGAGAAACTTATCGCGGATATCGGCTGAGTTCATGGGCGGTCTTGGGCAAGAAAGGCGGGCAATGTTATTGAGAACTTACGCAGTCTGGCAACGAACGCTGCTCCGGCACTGTGCGTAAATTTCACTGTTATTTTGCAAAGCGCTGATTATACGTGATACAGCCCCTCCCTTCAGGGGTGCGTGTCAAGGAATATATTGCGCAAAAAGAAAAAAAAAAAAAAAAAAAAAAAAAAAAAAAAAAAAAAAAAAAAAAA
>NZ_JBRIIQ010000154.1:0-6104 GCF_052976905.1 Glaciimonas sp. GG7
CGAAGCAAAAGAAAGTAACCGGCTGCCGGGCCGCCCCCGGCAAGCATCAACGGAGTAGCAAAAGTATTCAATACCAACGACCGAAAAAGCATAAAACGGAGCAGCACCCGTCTCAATCAACAACGAACAGAAACCAACCATCATGCTAAACGTCGACCAACTAAACCAATACTACGGCTCCTCCCACACCTTAAGAGGCGTCTCCCTCAACGTAGAAAAAGGCAAATGTCTAAGCCTGCTAGGCCGCAACGGCGTAGGCAAAACAACCTTACTCAAATGCCTGATGGGGGTACTCCCAACAGCCACTGGCAAAGTCACGCTAGAAGGCAAAGACATCACCAAACTAAAACCCCACCAACGCGCCAAACTAGGCATAGCCTACGTCCCCCAAGGCCGCGAAATCTTCGCAAGATTAACGGTAGAAGAAAACCTCCTCATGGGCATGGCAACCAAGTCAGGCAAAAAAGCCGCCCACATCAAGGCCGAAGTCTACGAACTATTCCCAGTCCTAAAAGAGATGCTACAACGCCGAGGCGGCGACCTCTCCGGCGGTCAGCAACAGCAACTCGCCATCGCCCGCGCCCTGCTGGCAGAGCCAAAACTCATCATCCTCGACGAGCCAACCGAAGGTATCCAACCCTCCATTATCAAAGACATCGGCCGCGTCATCCGCCTGCTACGCGAACGTGGCGACATCGGCATTCTGCTGTGCGAACAATACTTCGACTTCGCCCGCGACCTCGCCGACAACTTCATCGTGCTATCGCGCGGCGAAGTTGTTGCAGCCGGGACACAATCCGAGATGGATGATGACAGCGTGAAACGGCACTTGGCGGTATAGTCTGCCCGATGACATTTGCACAAGCGCAAGCTACCCTACCCGCCACCGCACAAGCCCCATGGCAAGCCCGGCTCAAACTGGGCTTTGCCAACGACCAGGGCACAACCCGCCTGATCGAACGCAGCCATGTCGGCCCCTTGCGCGTACAAAAACCGCTCTACCCCGAACACCCCGCCGTTTGCCACGCTATCATCATTCACCCGCCCGGTGGTGTCGTCGGTGGCGACCAGCTCAGCATCAACACCGACGTTGGCAGCCAGGCTCACGCACTCATCACCACTCCAGGCGCTGCCAAATGGTACAGAGCCAACGGCAAAATCTCGCAGCAGCAAGTACAACTCCACGTCGCTGAGAACGCCGCGCTGGAATGGCTGCCGCAAGAAACCATTTTCTTTAACCATGCCGCGGTCAAACTCGACCATCGCGTCACGCTGGCAGCCAGCGCCCAGTACATTGGCGGCGAGATTCTTTGCTTCGGTCGCACCGCTTCCGGCGAGTCATTTAACGCCGGAAAAATCATGCAACGCACCAGCATCCGGCGTGACGGCAAGCTGCTCTGGTTTGAGCAAGGCGCAATCGAAGGCGGTACAGCCGACATGCATAGCCCGTTGGCGCTGGCTGGCTACACCGTTTGTGCCACGCTAATCGCCGTAGGCAAAGTACTCCCCGCCAAAGTCATCAATGACCTGCGTGAGAGCGCCAACACCTTGGTATCAGACAAAGCCAAGATCGGTGCCACGCAAATAAAATCGGTGCTGGTAATGCGTTTTTTAGGCCATTCAAGCGAACTCGCCAGACTATGGATGACGCAAGCCTGGCAACAACTCCGGCCCGAGTTACTCGGACGTCAAGCCGTGATCCCCCGCATCTGGAATACCTGACTTCACAAAGAAAGAAAACGATGGAACTGACCCCCAGAGAAAAAGACAAGCTACTCATCTTTACCGCCGCCTTGCTGGCAGAACGCCGTCAGGCACGCGGCCTCAAACTCAATTACCCGGAAGCGATCGCCCTCATTACGGCGGCGATCATGGAAGGCGCACGTGACGGCAAATCGGTTGCCGAGTTGATGTCCTACGGCACCAAAATTCTCAGCCGCGCTGACGTCATGGACGGCATTGCCGAAATGATCCACGACATTCAGGTAGAAGCCACCTTCCCCGACGGCACCAAGCTCGTTACCGTCCATCACCCGATTCCATAACCAACGGATACCATCATGATCCCCGGCGAAATGCTGATCGAAGACGGCGATATTGAACTCAATGTCGGCCGCAGAACTACCACGATTCTGGTTGCCAACAGCGGCGACCGACCTATCCAAGTCGGCTCGCATTATCATTTTTATGAGACCAATCCGGCCCTGCTCTTCCCACGTGAAGACGCTTACGGCATGCGCTTGAATATCGCTGCCGGGACCGCCGTGCGCTTTGAGCCGGGCCAGCAACGCACCGTTGAATTAGTCGAATTGGCCGGCGAGCGAAAAGTCTACGGCTTCAATGGAAAAGTGATGGGTCGGTTGGATAAACTGGATAAGCAGGGTAAGCCAGCACCTACAGCAAAGGAAAAAAAATGAGCTCCATCTCTCGCCGGGCCTATGCCGAAATGTTCGGCCCCACAGTTGGCGACCGCATCCGTTTAGCCGATACCGCGCTGTTTATCGAAATCGAAAAAGACTACGCCACCTATGGCGAAGAAGTGAAGTTCGGCGGCGGCAAAGTCATCCGCGACGGCATGGGCCAGTCGCAACGCAATCACCGCGACGTGATGGACACCGTGATCACTAACGCTGTCATCCTCGATCACTGGGGCATCGTCAAAGCCGACATCGGCCTCAAAAGCGGCAAGATCGCCGCTATCGGCAAAGCGGGCAATCCCGACATCCAGCCGGACGTCACCATGTCCATCGGCGCGGCAACCGAAATCATCGCTGGCGAAGGCATGATCGTCACCGCTGGCGGGATCGATTCGCACATTCATTTCATCTGCCCGCAACAAATCGAAGAAGCGTTAATGAGCGGTGTCACCACCATGCTGGGCGGTGGCACCGGGCCAGCGGTCGGCACGGCGGCCACTACCTGCACACCGGGGCCGTGGCATTTGCATTCGATGTTGTCGGCTGCGGATGCGTTTCCGATGAATTTGGGCTTTCTGGGCAAAGGCAACGTTAGTCTGCCAACGCCGCTGGAAGAGCAGGTTCGCGCCGGAGCTATCGGCCTGAAGCTGCATGAAGATTGGGGCTCAACTCCTGCCGCCATCGACAATTGCCTCAACGTCGCCGACCGCATGGACGTGCAAGTCGCCATCCATAGCGACACCTTGAACGAAGGCGGCTTTCTGGAGCACACGCTGGCGGCCTTCAAAGACCGCACCATCCATACCTTCCATACCGAAGGCGCAGGCGGTGGGCATGCGCCGGACATTATCGCCGCCGTAGGTCAAAGCAATGTCCTGCCGTCATCAACTAATCCGACTCGTCCCTACACCGTCAACACGCTAGACGAGCATCTCGACATGCTGATGGTCTGCCATCATCTTGATTCCGCCATTGCCGAAGATGTCGCCTTTGCCGAATCGCGCATCCGGCGTGAAACCATTGCCGCCGAAGATATCCTGCATGACATCGGTGCCATCAGCATGATGTCGTCCGACTCGCAAGCGATGGGTCGGGTTGGCGAGGTGATTATGCGGACCTGGCAAACCGCGCACAAAATGAAAACCCAGCGCGGGTCGCTCTCTGAGGACAGCAGCCGCAACGATAACTTTCGCGCCAAGCGCTATATCGCCAAATACACGATTAACCCGGCGATTACGCACGGGATTTCGCACGTAGTCGGCTCGATTGAAGTGGGCAAGATTGCCGATCTGGTGTTGTGGAAACCGGCTTTTTTCGGCGTCAAACCGTCGATGATTCTGAAAAGCGGCATGATTGCAGCGGCACAAATGGGGGACCCTAACGCGTCGATACCTACACCGCAGCCAGTCCACTATCGGATGATGTTTGGCGCGTATGGCGGCGGTCTTAAAACTTCACTGACATTTGTGTCGCAAGCAGCTTACGACGATGGAATCGGTGACTTATTGAAACTCAATAAGCCCGTCGTTGCCGTTAAAAATATGCGTGAATTGCGCAAGCATCACATGATCCACAACAGCGCTACGCCGCACATGGAAGTCGATCCTGAGACCTACGAAGTGCGCGCCAATGGTGAGTTATTGGTGTGCGAACCGGCGAGTATCTTGCCGATGGCGCAGCGTTACTTTTTGTTTTGATGCGTGTTGTTAGTGTTGATTTTTCTTAACTATTTACTTACCGTTCGTCCTGAGTAGCGCAGCGTATCGAAGGATTGCTCGAGCCTGAGAAAACTTCGATACGCCCTACGGGCTACTCAGTTCGAACGGATAATATTATCCGGACACTCCGAGAGATTCGATGCTCATACTGAATACAAAAATACCCCACGCCGATCAAATTGATGGCGAACTAGTCCTGCCCTACGACCTACGTGAAAAAAGTCGCCTACGCGCCACCCTGACTTCAGGTCAGGACGTAGGCGTCTTCACCGTGCGCGGAACCGTCCTGCGCCACGGCGACTTCATCACCGGCGCGGATGACGATGGCCAACCAAAAGTCATCAAAATCATCGCCGCTGATGAGGCCACTTATCTGATCCAATGCGCGACCCCATTCACACTCTTGCGCTGCGCCTTCCATCTCGGCAATCGCCACACGCAAGCGCAAGTCGGCGATGGTTTTCTGCGTATCCGCAAAGATGTGGTCTTGCGTGAAATGCTCGAAGGTCTGGGCGCAACCGTGACCGAACAAGCCGCCGCGTTCGAACCAGAATCCGGGGCCTATGGCGGCGGTCATCACAGTCACGACGGCTTGCTCGCACCCGTACCGCTGCGCCAGAAAATTCATCGGCCCGGCGACAAACCGGAAGAAACGTAAGCCATGCAAGCGACCGCCCTACTCCATTTGCTACAACTTTCCAGCCCATCGCTGCCGATCGGTGCGTATAGCTATTCGCAAGGGCTTGAATCGGCGCTTGAGCAAGGGCTAGTCAAAGATCAGGCCACCGCACGCGACTGGATTATCGATCACCTGCATCATGTGGTTGCCACCTTTGAAGCACCGGTTTTGTGGCGTTTGTTGCAGGCGTTTGAGAGACGCGACGCCGACGCTGTGACCGTCTGGAACGAACGTTTTATCGCCGCCCGTGACACCGCCGAGTTCCGTGCTGAGACGATCCAGATGGGCTATTCACTCGGCAAGCTGGTGATTGATCTCAATATTGGCGACGCAACTTTGCTGGCGATATTGCAGGCGCAACCGGAACTGCCGCTGCCGACTGCTTTTGCTTTTGCGGCGGTGGCGTTGCAGATTCCACCGGAAGCGGCGCTCTTGGGGATGCTGTTTTCCTGGGTTGAAAATCAGGTGTTGGTGTGCGTGAAATCAGTGCCGCTCGGGCAGGTTGCCGGGCAGCGTTTATTGCTGTCGTTACATCCTGAGTTGCAACTGGCGGCTGAATTTTCGCAGCAATTGGATGACGATGATTTATCGAACTGGTCGCCCGGTTTGTCGCTGTTATCGATGCAGCATGAAGTGCAATATAGCCGTCTATATCGTTCTTAAGTGCGTTCTTAAGCGAAGTCTTCATTGCAGCACTATTACAAACAATTTTTTTAGCAAGCGAGTTCCACTATGAGTAACCTCAAATCACCTAATCCCAATCCACTACGCGTAGGCATCGGCGGCCCGGTTGGTTCCGGCAAGACCGCGTTGTGCGAAATGCTTTGTAAACGTATGCGTGACGATTATGAAATGGCCGTCATCACGAATGACATTTACACCAAAGAAGACATGGAAATTCTGCTGCGGGCAGATGCTTTGCCAGCCGAGCGTTTGATGGGCGTTGAAACCGGTGGTTGCCCGCACACCGCGATCCGTGAAGACGCATCGATCAATCTCGAAGCGATTGCCCGTATGAGCGCGGACTTTCCTGATCTTGATCTGATTTTGCTGGAGTCTGGTGGCGATAATCTGGCGGCGACGTTCAGCCCTGAATTATCGGATCTGACGATTTATGTGATCGATGTTGCTGGTGGTGAAAAAATTCCACGTAAGGGGGGGCCGGGGATTACGCGATCTGATTTGTTGATTATTAATAAGACTGATCTTGCGCCGTATGTCGGGGCTAATCTGGATGTGATGGCGCATGATGCTAAGCGGATGCGGGGGGATCGCCCTTTTATTTTTACT
>NZ_JBRIIQ010000155.1:0-5585 GCF_052976905.1 Glaciimonas sp. GG7
AGCTTCTCTAAGCGCCCGGTTCATCGAGCACGAATCGATATTAAAAACCAAGCTGTTCGTATCATAGACCAAGCTGATGCGGCGCTCAATTGCCCAGTTGCGTGGATAAACGGTCTGATGATGCGTGACGTGAGCAATAACTTGTTGGCACATAGGTGTTGCGTTTATAAGGCTTCATAAGGCTGAAAGTCATACCGTATCGGCGCGTAAAAAAGCATGTGAGCAAGAAAATTCAGGACCAAGAAATGTCTTGTTAGATAGTGGGATAACTCTATCTTTTCGATAAGAAAAATCTTGATTGGGATCGGCATTTTATGTTTCCCTATGGAAATACAAGTGATTGTTCGTTTCTTCAGAGTTATGAGAGCGTTTGATCTACTTGTATGTCCCGTAGGTAAATTTATATTAAAAGGAATTACTGTGAAAAGTACATTTTTTTTAAGCGCTATTTTTATGTTAGGACTATCC
Organism: Glaciimonas sp. GG7; assembly: GCF_052976905.1. Lineage (NCBI taxonomy): Bacteria > Pseudomonadati > Pseudomonadota > Betaproteobacteria > Burkholderiales > Oxalobacteraceae > Glaciimonas > Glaciimonas sp. GG7. Next base: position 469 of record NZ_JBRIIQ010000155.1, read on the forward strand.
ACATCAGCGATGGCAGTGGATTGTCAACTCGTGCAACATGCAGTTTTGCAAGACGAAGTTATTTTGACAAAAGTTGAGATCAATTTTTTAAAGTCACTTGGTGTTACCGAACAGCAACTTAATGATGCATTAATAAGCGAAGAGGAGACGCTCAGTAAGTATGAGACGAACAATAGTTGTTAATAAACGCAAAAAAGGCAACCTGTGAAGAGTGTTGAGGTAAGCCTTCGTTTATGGTGAGCGTTGATGCACTTTGCTAGTGCTGAGATGGGCATTGTTAATTCACGCAGAGAATTGACAATGCCCGATATGTATAGAGATACCTATATAAAATCGCCAGCACACATCCGGGATATTCCAACGAATGGGAGAGCCCTGATTTTTACATTTTCCATCCGAAAAAATCTGTCCTCGTACATCCTTTTTTTATTGTTCCCGTAACGTCTGAACTCAAGCCCAGTCGGCGTGAAAGCTGCCGCCCTTATCGATACGTTCAAAGGTGTGCGCACCAAAAAAGTCGCGCTGCGCCTGAATCAGATTGGCGGGAAGTTGCACGGTACGGTAGGCATCAAAATAAGCGATGGCCGAGGAAAACGCCGGGACCGGTACGCCTGCGTTGATGGCGGCAATCACAACTTGCCGCAGCGCTGCTTGATAGTTGGTCGCGATGTCGGAAAAATAGCTATCGAGTAGCAGGTTGGCGAGTTGCGTATCGGCAGCGTAGGCGTCCATGATTTTTTGCAGGAAACTGGCGCGGATGATGCAGCCTGCACGGAATATTCTGGCGATATTGCTAAAGTTGAGCGCCCATTTATATTCGTCTGAGGCGGCGCGCAATTGTGCAAAGCCCTGTGCGTACGAAATAATTTTGCTTAAATATAAGGCGCGGCGGACTGCTTCAATTAAGGCGTCCTTGTCTGGCTCTGTCACCTCAATAACAGGGCCGGATAGCTTCTTGCTGGCGGCAACGCGCTCGTCTTTTAACGATGACAAGACGCGGGCAAAAACCGCTTCAGTGATGAGGGGCAAGGGGGTGCCGAGATCGAGCGCGTTCTGACTGGTCCATTTTCCAGTGCCTTTTTGGGCGGCGCGGTCGAGGATGACGTCGATCAGGTCAAGTCCGGTGTCGTGATCTTTTTTGCTAAAAATCCGAGCGGTTATATCGATCAGATAGCTGTCAAGTTCACCCGCGTTCCAATCGGTATAGACATGACTTAATTCGGTGTTAGAGAGACCGGCGACGTGCTTGAGGACGGCGTAACTTTCGGCGATCAATTGCATGTCGCCGTATTCGATGCCGTTGTGGACCATTTTGACGAAATGTCCCGCACCGTCAGGGCCGATGTAGTCCACGCACGGCACACCGTCGGGGGCAATGGCGGCAATTTCGGTCAGGATCGGGGCCACCAGATCGTAGGCTACCCGTGGGCCGCCGGGCATGATGGCCGGGCCCTTCAGTGCGCCTTCTTCGCCGCCGGAGATGCCGGTGCCGATGAAATGGATGCCCGATTTTGCCAGCGCATCGTTGCGGCGGATGGTGTCGGTGAAATGGGTATTACCGCCATCAATGAGGATATCGCCCGGGTCGAGCAAGGGCTGGATGGCGGCGATGGTGTCGTCGGTTGCCGCCCCGGCCTTAACCATGAGCAGTATCCGGCGCGGCTTTTCCAAAGAGGCAATGAAGGTTTCTAACGAATAGGCAGGGACCAGTTTGCGCTGGGGAAATTCGGCGATGAGTTCGTCGGTTTTTGCGCGGCTGCGATTATAGACAGAGACCGAATGACCCCGGCTTTCAATATTGAGAGCCAGATTGCGGCCCATGACGGCTAGTCCTACTACGCCGATTGCTTGCTTAGTGTGTTGCTCAATCATAAGTTCTCCCAGAAAACGACCCTGGTAGGGTCGGTGAATATTGGTTTTTAAAAGCTTGTCAGGATTTGACCAGCTTGAACCATATTCGTTGTCTTTGTTGAAAATTTACTTTAGGACTTACGCAAAATCGCCCCAGCGGCGTTACGCCCGCCTAGCCGTACTAGCATCAAAAGTCTGCCTTGCTGGGACAATTTTGCGTAAGTCCTGTATTCATTACTTGAATCGATACGCTAGCGAAACAAAGCAAAGTTGCAGCCCATCTCGATCAACAAGCGGGCTATTTCGGATACTTTGGCCAAACCATTTGTAGCGTCCGTACAGATTGACGACCCATTTATCGTTTAACGGAATTTCAATTTGCAGAGCGACTAACGGATTGATGGCGCTACCTCCCTGCCAGGGCTTGATGTGTCCGTTAGCGGCAGATTCGGCTTGCGTGACGCCGTAGAAATAATTGACGTAATTGGCGTTGCGATACTCAGCGCCGATTTGCGGATAAAAGCTGATGGAACCAGCTTTTATTTCGCCCGCATAAATGGCCTCTAATAATGTGCCGTGGGATTTGTTGGCGTCATAAAAAGCATTCAGAAAAAAAGCGCCTACGGGTGTTTCCTGATAAGTACCGACTCCAAGGGGATTAGCATCCTTTCTGTTTTGTAATCCGTGCAGATAGGGTGCGTTGGATGCTTTAAAACCATCAAAATTAATCTGTTTGGCCAGTTCAAAATAACCGTATCCCATCTTGAATGTTTTGAACCCAATGGTATCGATACGCGAGAAAAATCTGCCGTAGTCGGCATACACGTAAGGCAAGGTGTAGTTGGCAGTGCGTTTGTCATGGATTTCACTGGGCGACTGGTACATCCCAACGCCGACATCCCCCACCAGGCGGTTCGGCAACTCTTCAGACACGACAGTATTTGCCTCCTGTGCAAGCGCAGCCGACATACATGCCATGCTCATCAGGCCGCTTAGAAGTGCGCTGGACATTATTTTGCTGAGGGAGTGTTTTTTCATGCTTTTCGATGGTGAATGTCGGTTGAGGTAATGCATGTCAAAAGATATAAACGATGCAACATCATCGCAGTTTTCGAATGGGAGGTAGTTTAACCTAGGATTGATTCACTTTATATAACGTTTATTTGTGATGATAAGCGCCTCAATAGATAGTCTGCAAAACGTTCGGATGATGTTTATTTCACTACGAAAAATCAGTCCCGAGGATTTCTGGAGCATTCCGGCAGGATTGTGTAGTGCGAGTATTCTCGAAGTGTCTCTATAAAAACCGCTGAAACAATGCCTGTAAGTTGTTTTTATCAGAGACGCCAACAACACACATTAAAAGAGGCTGACATGAGCGGCATCACAACCACCATCTATGAAGGTTACGAAATTCATACACGCGCAGTGCCCAGTGGCGATGTATGGGCGGCAGAATACTCAGTGAGTCAGGATGGCGAAATCAAAATCCCCTGGACGCGCGCAAACATTGCAGAAGGACTCCTTACACATGGGGCGGCTAATCACGCAGCGTTGGATATTGCGCGATCAAATGTACGTAGCAATTAGCTATCGGGACATGGCCGGACGATTAGATTCTCATTTAATTATAAGAAATACATAAATAAATGAATGTAAACACTTAGGATGCATCTCAGAGGGAATACTTTTTGGCATATTTTTTGCGCCACCTACTGACATATACACATAGAAGTTATGTCAGTCCCTTAAGGATATCCCCGATAATGATTAGCACCTCACCCCATGTAGAAGGCTTTTTTGACTGCGCCACCAGTACCATCAGTTACGTGGTGCTAGATCCCGTAACCCACCATTGTGCGTTGATCGATAGCGTGCTCGATTACGACCCCAAATCGGGTCGCACACATACCGCCTCAGCTGATCGTTTGATCGCAATGGTCACGGCCCTCGGCGGCAAGGTCGAATGGATATTGGAAACCCATGTTCACGCAGATCATTTAACTGCTGCGCCCTATTTGAAAGAAAAATTGGGGGGCAAGATTGGCATCGGTCAACAGATCGCCACCGTGCAGCAGGTGTTTGGGGCGCTGTTTAACACCGGTGCAGACATGGCGCGTGACGGCAGCCAGTTTGACCATTTGTTTGCCAATGATGAGATGTTCTGTATCGGCGCTCTGCAATGCCGCGCGCTGCACACGCCAGGCCATACGCCAGCCTGCATGACCTATGTCGTCAGCAATGGCTGCCAGAGCGCCGCTTTTGTTGGCGACACGCTGTTCATGCCAGATGACGGCACGGCGCGTTGCGACTTCCCCGGCGGCGATGCGCGTACGCTGTTTTGCTCCATTAATACAGTGCTGAGCTTGCCCGACGATACGTTGCTTTACATGTGTCATGACTACCAGCCCGGTGGCCGCGAGGTGCGTTACGTCAGCACAGTCGGGGAGGAGCGGACCAGCAATATCCATGTCCGCAATGGCATTAGCGAGGAGGCCTTCGTTGCTATGCGCAGAAAACGTGATGCATCGCTGGACATGCCGACCCTGATCCTGCCATCGGTACAAATCAACATGCGCGCAGGGCATTTCCCGGAGCCTGAAGAAAACGGCATCCGCTACCTGAAAATTCCCATTAATGCGACTTAAAAGTATCCGGAGATAACCATGGCAATACATCAACTAGCAGCGGAAGTGACGCACGCCGTTGTCATCATCGGGGGTGGTGCCGCTGGCATAGCAACAGCAGCAAGCCTGCTGGCACGCCAGCCTGAACTCGACATCGCCATTATCGAACCCGCCGACGTCCACTACTATCAGCCCGGCTGGACCATGGTCGGTGCCGGCGTCTTTGATGCGCCGAAAACTGCGCGCACCATGGCAAGCACGATCCCGCGCGGTGTTCACTGGATCAAGTCCGCAGTGGCGGCGTTTGAACCTGAACGCAATGCGGTCATTCTGGTCGGCGGCACGGTCGTCCGGTATGCACAGCTGGTGGTCTGTCCGGGTCTGAAGCTCGACTGGCACGCCATTGACGGTCTATCCGAAACCTTGGGCCGCAATGGTGTCACTTCAAACTACATGTACCGCCTTGCACCTTATACCTGGGAACTCGTGCAAAGTCTGCGCGGCGGTCAGGCGATCTTCACGCAGCCGCCGATGCCGATCAAATGCGCCGGGGCACCACAAAAAGCGATGTACTTGTCAGCCGACCATTGGAAACGCAGCGGGGTGCTAGATCAAGTCAAGATCGCGTTTTGTAGTGCG
>NZ_JBRIIQ010000156.1:0-348 GCF_052976905.1 Glaciimonas sp. GG7
CGACCGCAAATGCTGCTGCCCTGCGGGTTCCCAAATTTTCCAGCCACCCGTCGGGAATTGTCTGAGGACATGTTTGAGCGCAGCGAGTTGGTCCTCAGACCCGACGGGTGGCTGGAAAATTTGGGGACCCGGAGGGCAGCAGCATTTGCGGTCGCCTTTTCTTTGGTTACTTTCTTTTGGCGAAGCAAAAGAAAGTGACCGGCTGTCGGGCCGTCCCCGACCAGCATCAACGGAGTACAAAACGCATCAGAAACCACAGAACCAAACAGCCTAAAAAAGAACCACAACCCGTCCCAAACAACCCCAAACAACCATCGATTCGTGCTTGTCCGTGGTACTCGGCATAGA
>NZ_JBRIIQ010000157.1:0-5985 GCF_052976905.1 Glaciimonas sp. GG7
GATCATGGCCAAATGGTGTCTGGCGCATCATCAAGAATCGTTCTTGTACGATCATTTCGAAGACATTTGCGAGATCATGAAAGCCTACGATGTCTCGTTCAGTTTGGGCGACGGCCTGCGTCCGGGATCGATCTATGACGCCAATGACGAGGCGCAATTGGCTGAATTGAAAACCTTGGGTGAACTCACGCAAATCGCCTGGAAACACGACGTGCAAGTCATGATCGAAGGCCCCGGCCATGTGCCGCTGCATTTGATCAAAGAAAACATGGATCTGCAACTCGAGCAATGCGATGAAGCGCCGTTCTATACGCTCGGACCGCTGACCACCGACATCGCCCCCGGCTACGATCACATCACCTCCGGCATCGGCGCGGCCACCATCGGTTGGTACGGCACGGCCATGCTGTGCTACGTCACGCCGAAGGAACATCTGGGCTTGCCGAACAAGGCCGACGTCAAGGACGGCATCATCACCTACAAAATCGCCGCCCACGTGGCCGACTTGGCGAAGGGCCATCCCGGTGCGCAGATTCGTGACAATGCTTTGTCCAAAGCACGCTTTGAATTCCGCTGGGATGACCAGTTCAACATCGGCCTCGACCCGGATAAAGCGCGTGAATTTCATGACGAAACCTTGCCTAAAGATTCGGCCAAAGTCGCGCATTTTTGCTCGATGTGCGGTCCGCATTTCTGCTCGATGAAGATCACCCAAGAAGTCCGCGAATACGCTGCCAAGCAAGGCATCACCGAGATCGCCGCGTTGAAGAAAGGGATGGAAGTCAAATCCATCGAGTTCATCAAAAGCGGAGCCGAACTCTATCAAAAACAGTGAGGCCGATGATGGAAATCGAACTCAACGGCGCGCCCCATCAGCTAGCCGATGCGCAGACATTGCAACAGTTGGTAGCCGACCTGGCGTTATCCGGCAAGGCCATTGCGGTGGCGGTGAATCGTCAGGTTGTGCCATCGCATTTATGGGCGCAACGGGTGTTGCAGCCACAGGATAAAGTCGATTTGGTACGCGCTATCGGTGGCGGGTAAGCATCGCTGAAGTTGGGCGGCCTTCGGTCTGCCCAACTATCTAAACAGGAAGCAAAGGAATGATCATGAATCTGAAGAATAACCAAGATATCGGCTTAGATACCGGCCTCACCATCGCCGGTAAAATCTACCGCTCGCGCTTGTTAGTCGGCAGCGGAAAATACCGCGATCTGGATCAAACGCGGGAAGCCACTGAAGCCAGCGGCGCTGACATTATTACGGTAGCGATTCGCCGTGTAAATATCGGGCAAGACCCCAATGCGCCGAGTTTGTTAGACGTCGTGCCGCCATCGCGCTACACGATATTGCCCAACAGCGCCGGTTGCTATACCGCTCAGGATGCTGTCTACACCTTGCAATTAGGGCGTGAATTACTGGGCGGTCATAAGCTGGCAAAGCTCGAAGTGCTGGGCGATGAAAAAACCTTATTTCCGAATATGCCGGAAACCTTGAAGGCTGCAGAAATATTAGTCAAAGATGGTTTCGATGTGATGGTGTATTGCAGTGACGATCCGATTCAGGCGCGGATTCTGGAAGAAATAGGCTGCGTTGCCATCATGCCACTGGCGTCATTGATTGGCTCCGGCATGGGGATTTTGAATCCGTGGAATTTGTCGCTCATCATTGAGCAGGCCAAAGTGCCGGTGTTAGTCGATGCGGGTGTTGGCACGGCGTCGGATGCGGCGATTGCGCTGGAATTGGGTTGCGATGGCGTACTCATGAATACGGCGATTGCCGGTGCGCGCGATCCGGTGCGTATGGCGCGCGCGATGCGGCTGGCGGTGGAGGCGGGGCGGGAGGCGTTTCTGGCGGGACGGATTGCTAAGCGCTTTGCGGCATCGCCTTCGTCGCCGATGGCGGGACGGGTTAAGTGACTCGGGAGCGCACACCGCCTTGTGTGTTGGTGTTTTCCGGCTCCGACCCCAGCGGCGGCGCAGGTTTGCAAGCCGACATCACGGCGATTGCCGCATTAGGTGCGCATCCCATGTCAGTCGTCACGGTGTTGACGGTGCAGGATAACCAGCGCGTCTTTGGCGTCTATCCGGTCGCAGCCGATCTGGTCCGTCAGCAAGCGCAGGTATTAGTGGATCGGATGCCGATTGCGGCGGTCAAGCTTGGCATCGTGGGAAACCGCGCCAATGCCGAAGTGATCGCGGCGATCATTCGCGATCTGCGCTTGCGGCAGCCGGACTTGCCGGTGGTATTCGATCCCGTGTTGGCAAATGGCGGCGGTGATAGCTTATCGACGGAAGATCCGATTGCTGCGTTGGCACCCTTGTTTGCGTTGGCGACCGTGATTACGCCGAACCGGATTGAAGCCAATCGCCTCTGCGGTGATATTGAGGACCCCGACGCACAGGCCCTGCAATTGCTGGCGCGTGGTTCTCAGCATGTGTTACTAAAAGGCGGGCATGGGCCGGAGCTGGATCATGTCTTGAATCGATGGTATTCAACCGATCAACAAAAGGACCAACAACGCAGCTGGAGCTGGCCGCGCTTACCGGGCGAATTCCATGGCAGCGGTTGTACTCTGGCTGCGGCGCTGGCAGCCTTGTTAGCGCAGGGCATGACGATGGCGCAGGCCATTGATGCGGCGCAGACGTATTGTCAGCAGACGCTGGCGGCGTCTTATGCGATTGCGGATGGGCAGCGCATTCCGAATCGGATTTGGCCGTTTTTAAAGGAACAAAGATGAAAAATGTCAGCATGAAAGGTCTGTATATCGTCACACCCGATTGGGACGATACGGCGCAGTTATTGGCTGTCAGCGAGCAGGCCTTAAAGGGCGGTGCAGCTTTGCTGCAATATCGTCATAAGACCGCCGACGCGGCGTTGCGGCAAGAGCAGGCGGAGCAGTTGCAAGCGCTGTGCCGCCGCTATCAACGACCATTCATCATCAATGATCACGTAGCCTTGTGTCTGGCGCTGGATGCGGACGGAATTCATATCGGTGGCACCGACGCCAGCGTGGCAGAAGTGCGCGCCAATGTCGGTCCGGACAAAATCGTGGGCGCATCCTGCTACGGCAGTATGGAGCTGGCACATCAGGCTGTCCTGTCTGGAGCTAGCTATGTAGCGTTTGGTGGGTTTTATCCGTCGCTGGTGAAGAAATATGCAGTGACGACGCAGCCTGCGATTCTGACGATGGCGAAGGCTGAGATCGCTTTGCCGAATGTGGCTATTGGTGGCATGACGGCGCAGAATGCCGCACCGTTAGTGGCCGCTGGCGCAGATATGGTGGCGGCCATTAGCAGCGTGTATCTGGCGCAAGATCCAGAGGCGGCAGCGCGGGAGTTTGTGGCGTTGTTTGTCTGAGCATGTACATGAGCAGGTAAAAAAAACGGCGCAAATTGCGCCGTTTTTTTACCTCAAATTCTTAAATCAGCCTTCGAGCAAACTACGCAACATCCACGCATTTTTTTCATGCAATTGCATGCGTTGCGTGAGCAAATCTGCCGTCGGTTCATCCGACGCCGCATCAACGATCGGGAAGATCGAACGGGCGGTACGGGTGACCGACTCTTGACCTGCTACCAATTGCTGGATCATCTCTGTGGCATTTGGCACGCCGACGGCTTCAGCGATAGTCGATAGCTTGGCAAACGCGCTATACGACCCCGGTGCCGGATAACCGAGTGCACGGATGCGTTCTGCGATCAGATCGACGGCCAGTGCCAGTTCGTTGTATTGGCCCTCAAACATCAGGTGCAATGTGTTGAACATCGGGCCGGTGACATTCCAGTGGAAGTTATGGGTTTTCAGATACAGCGTGTAAGTGTCGGCCAGCAATGTGCTGAGGCCGTCGGCAATTTTTTTGCGATCTTTGTCGTTGATGCCGATGTTGATTGCTACGACGCTTTTCTTTACGGGGGTCTTTGTCGCTGTTTTTGCGACCGTCTTTGCCACTGTTTTTGCCATTTTGTTACTCCTTGTATGCACTCTGGATGAGGCTTGTATGTTCTACCCGAACTATTTTATGTCAGTTTTGCAATACAGAAAAATCTGAGGAAATCTGAGCATTACTAATTCGATATATTCCCCATTGCTTGTTCCGAGCGCCGATGCAGCACCACGGTTAATCCAACCCCAGCCAGAGCGGCAAGGGCCGCGAACAAAAATACTTCTGGATAGCCGAAGGCGGTGGCGATCAATCCGGCCAATGGTCCGGTAATGCCCAGCGCCATGTCCAGAAACAGGGAATAAGCTCCCAACGCGCTACCCCGATTGTGCTGCGGCACGGTGCGTACGGCTTCGACGCCGAGCGCGGGGAAGACGAGGGCAAAGCCACATCCGGTGAGCGCCGCGCCCGACAGCGCCATCCAGGGGGCCATCGAGAAGCCGAGCAGCAGCAAGCCGAACGCTTCGACCACAAAGCACACAACGGCGACCCGGAAGCCGCCAAAGCGGGCAATCATTGGCGAAAATAGCAGCCGTGCACCGACAAAAAATCCACCGAACAGCGTCAGCGCGAAGGCCGCATTCGACCAGTGATGGCTGGCATAAAACAGCGTAATAAAAGTAGCGATCGAGCCGAATCCGATGGAACCTAAAGCAAGGCCAAGGCCGTGCGGCAACACCCGGCGCAAGACGCTGCCAAACGGCAGGCGTTCACCTTTGATGATCGCGCTGGCCTGTTTGCGGCGCGCCAGATAATAGCCGACGACGCCTAACGCGACGATGACGACGCCTATCCACGGCAAGCCCCATGCATGGACGATGACCACCCCGAGCGGCGCGCCTACGGCCAGTGCGCCATAGGTAGCAATACCGTTCCAGGAAATCATGCGCGCAGTATTTTCCGCTCCTACGCGTCCAATACCCCATGCAATCGCGCCGGTCCCGACCAGACTTTCCGCACAGCCAAGAATGAGTCGACTGAGCATTAATACACACAGGCTGAGCCACGGAACAGCGCTCAAGAGTGCGGCGACAATCAGGATGGCACCACTGATCGCGCAGCCGATCAAACCGTACAGTACGGATATTTTGGGGCCGACCGAGTCCGCAATGATCCCCGCGCGTGGGCGGCTTAGCATCGTCGCGAGATATTGCACGCTGATCGCAAGGCCAGCCATCACTGAGCTGTAGCCTAGATCGGTGTGGACATACCCGGGTAATACGGCTAACGGCAGACCGATGCTTAAGTAGCAGAGAAAAGTGAGAAAAGAAGTCGAGAGGATATGAAAAGTGACGGCGCTCTGTTGAAGCGGCTGCGGCGCCGATGGAGACTCGGGCGGGACAACGCGTTTCAGACGGGCTTGTTCGGGCATGGTGGATAACTAACGTAGACAACGTGAAGGAGTTGAGAGGGCCGGGGAACCGTAATGCGGTGCAGCATTTTACGCTTCAGGGCGAATCGTTGCTTGCCGCGTGTGGAACTGAAGGCGTAAACCGGTAGCAGTTGATGTCGATGACGCGCAGTTTTTGCCTTTATCGCACGCCACGCTGGCAGACGCGCAAGTGCTTAGACTACACGGTTGATCGGCATACGTGAATATAGATATTGACAGATTTAGGTATTTAATCATACTCTATATGTATGCCAAAAACCTCCCGTGCCCTTTTGCAACTCCCGCCAGCAACTGCTGCCGCCATCGAAAAGCTGGGTGCCGACCTTGCTGTCGCCCGCTTGCGCCGCAAGGAGTCATTGAAAACCTGGGCTAAACGCATGGGGGTTTCTGTGCCGACGCTGCAGCGGCTAGAAGCCGGTGACCCTGCTGTTGGCGTCGGCATCGTCGCCACCGCGCTCTGGCTCATCAAGCGCGACGGCGCGCTGGGAAATCTGGCCTCGCCTGAACACGATCAGGGTGCCATCGAAATGGATGTCCGTGAGGCTGTTGAGCTGGGTCGCACGCGCGCCCGGGCCTCTGCAGAAGTACGCATCAGCGCATCGATTCGTGCTCGATGAACCGGGCGCTTAGAGAAGCTATCACCGACTGC
>NZ_JBRIIQ010000158.1:0-5899 GCF_052976905.1 Glaciimonas sp. GG7
TCTCCGACTCAGTAGTTCTATGCCGAGTACCACGGACAAGCACGAATCGATCGTGGGTGTAGTTTGCTTGTTCAATTCGTCAGTGCCTGAGGCTACATAGGTTGCATAAATACAATGCGCTTGAGTTTAGCATTGCGCGAATTATCTTGGCGGGGATCGTGCATTACGCCTTATGCGCGAGTATTATGTGCATAGATCATGCGCATAGGAGGCAATATGGATCACGCAGTAATGTCAAAGAGGGCAACTAATATTAGTTTGCCGATAGATGTGTATTTAGCCACAAAAGAGATGGGGATTAATATTTCTCAAGTCTGCGAGCGTGCTTTGCGAGAAATCATTCGCGCTCAAAAAGAGCGCGAATGGAATGATCAAAATGCGGGATACATTAAGGCCTATAACGAACTGGTGGAAACGGAAGGCGTCGCCTTGCAAGAATGGCGGAGCTTTTAAATGGCGCGATTCGACATTTACAGCAATCGAGGCAAGAGTAAAAAGACGACACCGTATCTGATCGACGTGCAAAGCAACGTCATTAGCGGCCTGGCGACGCGGACTGTGATCCCGTTGCGGGCGCTAACTGAGTTTGCCGGAGTGCGCTTGCCGGATGATTTATGTCCGATGATCTCTGTTTTGGGTGATGACTATTTTTTAGATACCCCGCAGCTTGCAGCAATTCCATTGAGTGCGCTGACCGATAAAGTAGGGTCTGCAGAAGAGTATCGACTTCACATTCTGGCTGCGCTGGATCGTGCATTTGGGGCGTATTAGTAGGATTAGGACTTACGCAAAACCGCCCCGGCGGCGTTATCCCTCCTAGCCTTACGTTCGTAATGTCTTCGTCAGTCTGCCTTGCCAGGACAATTTTGCGTAAGTCCTGATGAAGTCAATTTCAGGGAAGCAAGCAGCGCTACCCCATGCGATAATCGTCCATCTTGTCATGCGCTTCGCTGCACCCCTCGCATCATTCTTCATTACTTATATTCATCATTCATATTATTGCCATGACAGTTAAAGTTGCCATCGCCCAAATCAACAGTACCGTCGGAGATCTTGCGGGTAATCGTGCCCGGATCGCTGAGTTTGTACGGCGCGCCGCGCTGGACGGTGCGGATATCGTTTTGACGCCAGAGTTGTCGTTAGTCGGCTATCCGCCTGAGGATTTATTGCTGCGTCAGGCTTTTTACGATAAAACCGCCGAAAGCTTGATCGCGCTCAGTGCCGATCTGGCCGACTTGCGCGATGTTCACGTGATCGTCGGCCATCCGGTGATACAGGATGGCGCTCGGTTCAATGCGGTTTCGGTGATCGTGAATGGTGCGCTATTGGGCAGTTATCGCAAATACGCGTTGCCCAACGATACGGTGTTTGATGAAAAACGCTATTTTTCTTCGGCTGACGTGCCTTTTGTGTTTGATGTGAAGGGCGTGCGCTTCGGTCTCAATATTTGCGAAGATACCTGGTCCCCGCATGCGCCGTCACGCGCACGCGCAGCCGGTGCGCAAGTATTGTTAGTGCCGAACGGGTCGCCGTTTCATATGAATAAGCAGCATCTGCGCTATGAGGTGATGCGCGCCAATGTGGCAACGCTTGGCATGTCGATGGTGTATGCGAATCTGGTTGGCGCGCAGGATGAATTGATTTTTGACGGCAATTCGTTTGTGATGGATCAACAGGGTGAGGTCACGGCACAACTCAAGCACGCGCAAGAGGATTTGCAGATCGTTGAATTTGATGGTGCGTCGCCGCTGACGACGATGTCGGTGATTGCGCCGTTGTCGCTGGAGGCGCAGGTGTATCAGGCGCTGGTGTTGGGCGTGCGCGACTATATTGGTAAAAATGGTTTCCCGAGCGTGCTGCTGGGATTGTCGGGCGGCGTCGATTCTGCGCTGGTGTTGGCCATTGCGGTCGATGCGCTGGGGGCGGACAAAGTACGCTGCATCATGATGCCGTCACCGTACACTGCCGAAATATCGTGGATCGACTCACGCGACATGGTGCAACGCCTTGGTGTGCACTATGATGAAATTTCTATCAATGATTGCTTTAGCGCCTTCAAGACGACGCTGGCGACCGAGTTTGCTGGCGTGGTTGAAGACACGACAGAAGAAAACATTCAGGCGCGTATCCGCGGCACCTTGCTCATGGCGTTGTCGAATAAATTTGGTGCCATTGTGCTGACCACCGGCAACAAGAGTGAAATGGCAGTCGGCTATTGCACGTTGTATGGTGACATGGCGGGCGGTTTTGCTGTCATTAAGGATATCGCCAAGACGCTGGTGTACCGGTTGTGCGCTTATCGCAACACGCTGGGCGAGGTGATTCCGACGCGGATTTTGACGCGCGCGCCCTCGGCGGAGTTGCGGCCTGATCAGACCGATCAGGATTCATTGCCGCCGTACGAGATTTTGGATGCCATTATGCAAATGTATATGGAAGAAAATCAGAGCATCGCCGAGATCGAAGCCGCTGGTTATCGCAGCGAAGACGTGCAACGCATCACGCGCCTGATCAAGATCAACGAATACAAACGCCGTCAGTCGCCGGTGGGTTGCCGTGTGACACATCGGGCGTTTGGGCGTGACTGGCGTTATCCGATTACATCCCGATTTAAAGAATAGGACTTACGCAAAACCGCCCCAGCGGCGTTATCCTTCCTAGCCGTACTAAAGTACTGTCTTCGTCAGTCTGCCTTGCTGGGACAATTTTGCGTAAGTCCTAAAGAATAAATATTCGCCCATCAACATTTTTGTTAATTGCATAAAGGAGTTGTCATGAAGCAAATTACTGCCATTATCAAACCGTTCAAATTGGACGAAGTCCGTGAAGCGCTGGCCGATGTCGGTGTCAATGGCTTAACGGTGACCGAAGTAAAAGGCTTTGGTCGTCAAAAAGGCCATACCGAGTTGTATCGCGGGGCTGAATACGTTGTCGATTTTCTGCCGAAAGTCAAAGTTGAACTGGTGATTGACGACTCTCTGACTGAGCAAGCGGTTGACGCCATCATCAAAGCCGCACGCACGGGCAAAATTGGTGATGGCAAGATTTTTGTGCGAGAAGTTGAACAAGTTATCCGTATCCGTACTGGCGAGACAGGTCCGGAAGCGGTTTAAGTAGTGGTTCTTACCAAACGCAGAGGTGCGTTTGGTGCTTATCGATAAGGCAGCAGCGCAACGCGTTCGCTGCTTTTTTTGTTGTTCGTCGTGTTAAGTGTTGTATTGACGGTGGTATCGATTGCTGTCAGTGCCGATGAATACTAGAATGCCAAGGCTTTTGGTGCTCGCGAACATGTCTGTGTTCGCAGTTAAACGGGAAACACGCTTAGCGTGTGCTGCCCCCGCAACGGTAAACAAGCGTCATGTTCTGCGTAACACTATGCAGATCATGACAGGCTACCTCTGATGCCACTGTGCTTCTTGCATGGGAAGGTAAGGTAGTTGGACTTGTAAGCCCGGATACCGGCCGGAGCAGGTGGAGATACTGTCTTGTAATTTAATCATTGCAAGGCCGTATTTCTTTTCAATCCAGCCCGCGGGGAGGCAGGCTGGTAGCTGCTCACATTTAATCTCATGACCTCAACTATTTTACGGACGCATCCGCGTACCCGTGCTGCCTTTTCAATGACGCGCGCTAATACGTCGCTGCGTTTTTCTACTCTTCTTATTTCTACTTGCGTGATCGGGGCTTTTTCTGCGCCCGGTTTTGCGCAGTCCATCCCGGAGGCCGCGCTTGAGCCGGTACTGGTGACGGCTACCCGTACTGCCCAAAAAGCCAGCGACGTGCTTAGCGATAATGTCGTTATCTCAGCTGAGGACATTGCGCAATCTGGTCAGTCCTCATTGGTTGATCTGTTGCAAAGACAACGCGGTATTGAAGTCACCAGTACCGGCGGCCCAGGCTCGATCTCCTCGGTATTCATGCGTGGCGCAGCCAATAGCCAGAGTGTTGTATTGATCGATGGCGTGCGCGTCGGCTCATCTATATCAGGCGGCGCGACCTGGTCGAGTATTCCATTGCCCCAAATCGACCGTATCGAAATTGTCTACGGCCCACTCAGCACTTTTTATGGTGCCGATGCAATGGGGGGCGTGATCCAGATTTTCACTAAAAAAGGCAGCGGCGCGCCGCGTCTCACAGCCTCTGGCGGCTATGGTAGTTACGGTACACGGAGCATGGACGCCAGTGTTTCCGGTGCGACCGAGGGCGACCACCGCTTTAGCTATGCCATCACTGCTGCGCACGAAAGCGCGACTGGGTTTTCGGCTACCAAGCCTGCTTCTGACTACTATAAACCTGACAATACGGGCTACAAAAAAGATAGCACCAGCGGTCAGTTTGGGTTGGAAATATCCAAGGGTAATGAGATCGGGATGACCTTTTTACAGAGTCGCCTGAACGCCCAGTATGACAATGGCCCGGGTTACGATAATCGTACCGTTCAAGACCTGCAAAATCTGGCGCTGTATTCGAAAAATCAGTTTCTGCCGTGGTGGAGTAGCAATATTCAGCTATCGCAGACGACGGATAAGCAGGTCAATTTTGATCCAGATTACGGCTCTATTGCATCTAGCCGGCAGAATAATTTAAGTTGGCAGAATGATTTGTCAATTGGGACTGACGTGCTGCAATTGCTGGCTGAGCGCCGTGAAGAAGACGTCACCACTACCGACTTCACAGCCAATAACAGAACCACCAACTCTGTTGCTGCTTCTTATCTCCTCAAGCGTGGTGCGCATCTGGCTACCGTTAGTATCCGTAACGACAATAGTTCACAATTTGGCACCCATGCTACGGGTAGCGTTGGCTACGGTTATCGCCTCACCAAGGACTGGCGTGTCAATGCCAGTTATGGCACGAGTTTCCGGGCACCAACGTTCATCGAGTTGTATTACCCTGAGTACGGGTTTGCGTCGAATAAACCTGAAAAAGGTAAAAATGCAGAAATTGGTACGTTGTATGACGATGGCACCTCAACTTTGAGTGCAACGTATTACCGCAACAAAATCACGGATTTGATTGTCTCCACATCGACTTGTCCGGTTGAACAGGATACCCATCCTTATGGTTGCGCCTATAACGTTGATAAAGCCACGCTCGAAGGAATTTCTCTGGGCGCGAGCACAAAACTCGGTAACTGGGCATTGCGCGGATCGTTGGATATACAAAATCCACGTGACGATACTACTGGCCTGGTGCTGGCCCGGCGTGCTAAAAAGCACGGTACGGTAGCGCTTGAATATGGTTTGGGTGCGATCAAGACCGGAGTCGAACTTGTGGTGTCAGGTAGACGTTATGACGATCCTGCCAATACGGTTGTCCTTGGTGGCTACAGTTTGCTCAATCTGTATGCCAGCTATGATTTGAGGGCAAATTGGTCGTTGTTCGGGCGCTGGAATAATGTGCTGAATAAGGATTATGAGTTGGCTAAGAATTACGCTACGGCTGGGTCTAATTTGTTTGTGGGGGTGCGGTATGGGTTTAAGTAAGTATTTTGGAGGAAGCGATGGAGCATAAACCGATAGCAACAGACGCTGAACATGAAGCAGCACTTCGGGAAGTTGAGACCCTTATGG
Source organism: Glaciimonas sp. GG7 (assembly GCF_052976905.1). Lineage (NCBI taxonomy): Bacteria > Pseudomonadati > Pseudomonadota > Betaproteobacteria > Burkholderiales > Oxalobacteraceae > Glaciimonas > Glaciimonas sp. GG7. The sequence continues at coordinate 5,574 of NZ_JBRIIQ010000158.1, forward strand.
ATGCTGAATTTGGTATGCCAGAAGGGGGGCGCCTTGATATTCTTATTTCGTTGATTCAGGCTTATGAGAGTAAACATTTTCCTCTCGATCTTTCGGATTCGGTTGAGGGATAGATAGTGTTTGCTTGAATTAGTTTGTTGAGATTGATGCGGATGGTTTTCGTGTGTTGGTATTTGATGCTGGTTGTGCTTCGTGGAGGTTTTTCGGTTGTTGGTAATTGATGCGGTATGTGCTCCGTTGATGCTTGCCGGGGGCGGCCCGGCAGCCGGTTACTTTCTTTTGCTTCGCCAAAAGAAAGTAACCAAAGAAAAGGCGACCGCAGGTAC
>NZ_JBRIIQ010000159.1:0-5872 GCF_052976905.1 Glaciimonas sp. GG7
GGGAGCAGGACGAGGATACGCAACGCTATACCGTGCAAGGTTGCGCCGGACGTTTCGGAAACACCAGCAATAAATTACCCGCGACGGCAATAAACTGTGTGCGCAATACTTTGACGATCAGGTCAACCAGGCTGTCGATATCGATATTGCGACCATCTTTGCTGTGTAGCCCGGCGGCAATGCGCGAGGCGGTCATCGCCGGTTGTTTGGTGGCGACGGTGAAGTGCAACACATGAATCAGCATGAAGCCAGCCGAGTAATTCAGGCTAAACAAAAAGGCCTCCACCAGCGGCGCGGCGCGTAAATACGAGAACAAAATTTTCAACATCGCCATAAAACCGATGATGACGCCCGCCCCGGATGCGGAGCGGAACATGTCCTTGAATTGACGCCGATTTTCAGCGATGTAATGTTCGCCGGTGCGGCTGGCGTTTTCGGTAATGTTGCGGGCTAATAAGTTAATGTTGTTGGCAAACAGTTCGCGCACTGCGTATTTGCGGTTATGGGCTTCGACCAGTTCACGCGCTAGTGTGATGGCGGCAATGCGTTTTGCATGCTCGGTTGGTTGCGGGCTGCTTAGGGTGATCGTTGCGTCATTCTTTTCGACGCTATTGACAGCATTGCTGACGTCTACCAAGGTGAGTAATTTACGCAGACGGGCAATACTCTGATCGAGGCGCACCAATAAATAGGTGAGGGCGACACTAGTGCCTTTTTTTAACGCAATTTTGCGAATTTTAACGACGACGTTGTCACACTGATCCAGCATTACCTGTAAATGCTTAGTATCTTCAATTGTGTCTTCAATTACCCCCGGTACAGATTCCTCTACTCGCTCCCCCTTACCCTCAAGGTGACACCGGCAATCTGCCAGATAGCGATGCAATTCCACGTTTTGTATCAAGAATGGCGATTCGAAATCTTCCATTTCCGGATACAGGCGGATTAACGACGGTTCCAGACCCATTGCACTGATGCGATAGGACAAGGTTTGCATTGCTTCCAAGAGTTCAACGATTGTTTTACGGCGGTCGCGCGCGTCGTTGGTGATGTCGGCTACGGTTATTGTCGTAGCCGCGGCATCTTCAGATGCATCCGATGGAGCATCCAATGGAGCATGATTCAATAGCCCAATCAGAGCCAGCCAATCATTGGTCGCAATGGCGTTCAGCCAGAGATAATCCGTCTCCAAAGGCAAGACCCGGTCAAGGCAATCACGCAGATAAGTTTCATCCAATGCCGGTGGCAATACCCTATAGGACATACGCTGGAACAGCTCAGTAAAAAAACCGTCGTTTGGCAATATTCCGATATCTGTGTACAAACTGGTTTGGCGACGCGTGGCGTAGATACGGCGTAAATATTGACGGAGCGCCTTGGCCAGCAGCGCATCGTTTTGCAGCAATCTGACTAGCGCACGAATATTTTCAGTGGCTTTGTTGCTATCTTGGGGATTGTGCGGTCGTAGCGCCTGAACCAACGCCGTCAGATAATTTACGTTGTCGGAATCGGGATTGGCTGCAATCAATTTGAGTGTAGACAGCATTAAAAATGTTTCCCGTTTGCAAAAGGCGCTAGTGTACGTTTTGTCAGGCTAAATTGCGTTATCAATTTCGACAGATAGGGCGCTAACATGACAATCCGCCGTTAGAATGCTTGTCTTATCCGTTGCATAGACCAAAAATTGGGATCTCATGGCATTTTATCGTTGTAAACAGTTATCCATGCGGCGTTTTGCTTGCTTGTTAATCGTCATGCTATTGAGCGCATGCCAATATTTATCGCCCTCATCCCCACATGATCCAGGACAACAGACGGTGGGTGTTTCTGCTGGCGATACGCAAAAGATCGATCATTTGCTTGAATTGATCGATCAGCGCCTCGGTGTTGCGTCAAAAGTCGCTAAATCAAAATGGAACTCGGGTGCAGCGGTGGATGATCCAAAAAGAGAGGCGCAGATTCTGGATAACCTGACGAGACAATCCGATACCATTGCAGGACTTGACCCTGTATTCGTCAGGAAATTTTTTCAAAACCAGTTTGATGCCGGAAAAATAATTCAAAAGAATTTGTTGAGCGATTGGCTTAGTCAGTTCCCACTCGGCTATAAGTTTGATGATGCCCCTGACTTAGCGCGTGATGTGCGACCGATATTAGATAAACTCACGCCAGAATTGATCGTAGCACTGCGTGATGTCCAGCCATTATTGAAGCAACCAGGCGTAGAACGCTATTTATCATTGAAGTCCACTGTACTCATCCGTGGCGATGTCGATGGTGATGTCCGTCATCAGGCATTGGAAACATTACTGGCACTCTAATCGAGACGGAATCCGTTATGGCACAGGCACCGATCATTGCGCCCAATGTACTCAATGCACGTCAGCAGGAAATACTGTATTACGTCCAGCGCGAGAGTTTCGTCACCGTAGAAAATCTCGCCAATCGCTTCGGGATGACGCAGCAAACAATCCGACGGGACATCAATATGCTGGCAGAGCGCAATCTGCTACAACGCTATCATGGCGGCGTTGGTTTGCCTTCAAGCGCAGAGAATATTGCCTACGGCGCTCGCCAGGGATTGCAATCGGAAGAAAAGCGCAGAATTGCCGCATTAGTCGCCGAGCATATTCCCGATCAGGCAACCTTGTTTATCAATATAGGTACGACCACGGAAGAAGTTGCCAAGGCACTTAGTCTGCGTCGCAATTTGCGCGTCATTACCAATAATCTCAATGTTGCCGCGATCATGAGCGGCTATCCGGGTTGCGAAGTCATCATCGCTGGCGGCTTAGTACGCGCACGTGACTTAGGGATTGTGGGGGAAGAAACGATCGATTTTATTCAACGTTTTAAAGTCGATTTTGGAATAATCGGCATTTCGAGTATCGATCCGGAAGGCGTTCTACGTGACTACGATTACCGCGAAGTGCGGGTAGCCGAAACCATTATTGCCCATTCCCGCAGAGTCTTTTTAGTTGCAGACCATTCCAAATTCATGCGTCCGGCATTAGTCAAACTGAGCGATATCTCCAAGATCGATGCTTTATTCACCGATCAGGCAATACCGGCAACTTTGGTTGATGTGTTTAAGGATGCCGGCACGGATGTGTTTGTGGCAGTAAAAAAGGCCGATTAATCAACCGTTGAGGAAGCCTCATTTTTAATGTAATCCGTATCCATACCTCGATAGAGCTCACGTGTTCCTGGAGACTGCGTATTGATGTGTTTGAATCCCATGGAAAGAAATAGAGAAAATGCATGTGTGGATTTAGGATAACAACGGGCATAGAAGTTAATACCTGATTTATGCTGCTTGATCACGTAGTCAACCAGAAGCGTAGCAAGGCCTTGTTTTCTGTACTGACGATTTACACTTAGTTGGTACATTTCAATATCTTTACTCCCCTCGCATCGTTGCGTACAAAAGATAAAACCTACGGCCTGGCCTTCCTTTTCGATGACATCCAGCCAAGACAGGAGAATTTCTGCTTTTCGCCCTCCAAGTCTCAGACGCGATGGGGATGCGGTAGTGATACGGCGTATCAGCCCGTGATCAATCACCTGAACAAACATTTTTCGTGCTTCTTCAATCGGTTGCATAACGAAGTGAGCATCGCGCATACCTTCAGCAGATAACTCCTGCATCCAGTCCAGGTCGTCGTGCCGAGCTGTGCGGATCGTGATATTTAAAGAAGGATGGATATGGACCGACTGTGTTGACTGCGGCAGTCTTTTGACTTTGATCTGAAGAAATGTAGAAATTGTGTTGATCAAAAATTGTTGAAATCTGTTATGCATCCGTGATCCACATGTTTGTTCTGTTGCTATCTTATTGCAAGATAGCAAAATACTTTAATAAATCGTCAATTGAATTTTCATAGCAAATTGCAGTGGTTTATATGTTAACTAGTAGCGCCTAAACAGTTGATTTTCTACAGATTTAACAAAGCAAATAAGGAGGGATAATTAGTTCTACTCACTCAAGGTTGCCAAGTAACTTAAAGCGGCAACGTCACGTACATCACTCTCGTTATCATTTTATTTTTACTCAATCATGCCCATTACTATCAACGAAGACCTCCGCGCCTATATCGACCCATTAACCGAAGACGAATTCGCTGCATTAGAGCGTAGTCTGCTGGCCGAAGGCTGCCGCGATGCGCTGGTGTTGTGGGGCGATCTTCTGGTGGACGGGCACAACCGCTACGGTATCTGCCAGAAACATGACATTCCTTTCAAGACCATCCAAAGTCACACTTTCAAATCGATGGACGATGTGCATTTATGGATGATTGATAATCACCTTGGGCGACGCAGCGTATCGGATTTTCAACGTGGCGTACTCGCACTACGTAAGAAAGAGCTCGTATCGGCGCGCGTAGCACAAGCGCAAGCCCAGCGTCCGCCGGCAGAGGTCGCCGCAGTCGATGACAGGGCAGAGCCAACATTGACACGTGAGGCGGTTGCCCGTTCTGCTCGAATGAGCAGCGCGACCTTGGGACAAATCGAAAAAATCCAGAAGACCGCCGCTCCTGAGCTGGTCGAGGCTATCAAATCAGGAGCAATTTCAATTAATGCGGCCGTCGCGGTCGCTTCATTACCGAGCGATAAGCAAATAGAGGCAGTTGCTGGCGGCAAGAAAGAACTGCGTCAAGCGGCAAGGCAAGTACGAGAGGCACGTATGTCGCCCAAGCTCGAGCCCGAGGTGGAGCCGCTTTCAAGCGAGGCCACGCCCGATCAAAGAGAGATTCATCGTTTAACGCTCTTGCTCGCAGAACTGACTGAAGAGCGTAATCAATTGAAAAAGAAAGTACAGCAATTGACTATTGCGCTGAGCGAAGAGCGTAGGGGAGTGTAGTTTGCTGAGTCTCTCCTAGAGCCCACCTGACTCTTGCTTAGAGAAATAGAAATCTGCGTCAGGTATTCAGGGCACTACGCCGCTCAAAAAAATTTTAAGTAAAACACCTAAATATGCAGGCTATTACCCGGCGCAAGCGTTTTACGTCAGTAGAATGCTCCGCTGCAACTTCGTTGCGGCTGGCAAGTACTGCGGCAAACCTTTCATGATCATTGAAAACAATGCCGCCTGCCTACCATCACCCAGAGACTTATTTTTCTATCGCTGCACGTAAAAACGCAGCTACACGCACCGCTTTATTGCACTTCGCCGTCATATTCCTGGGATTGTTATCGTATTTTTTTCTCGGCGCAATGGGGCTACGTTCACTACTAAAAACAAGTACACTCTTGCTCCTGCTGTGTATTGGGCCGCTAAATTTACTATTTTGTTTTCAGCAGACATATCGTGTTGCCAGGTATTGCAGTGCTGGCATGGCATTGTTTTTTTTCCTTGATGCAACCGTCAACTATTTTTTACAACAGCATTATGGGTTACCGCCAGATTCTGCGGTGGTCTGGCAATCGATTTTTAATACAACTCCCATCGAAGTCAAAGAGTTCTTCGCGCATAACCTGCACGAGATCGGCAAAGCCGTGTTCACTTTTATTGTCATTACCGGATGTACGCTATTTGGCTTAGGTCGCTTATCCAGGGTCGGATTGAAGGAACCCATGGTCTCCTCACGACGCTGGGAAGCAATTGTAGCTGTCAGTACGTTGATTTTTATTGCGCTGCATTTCAATCCGACCATGCGTAATGCTAATCCGGTGGCTTACTGGCCCATCCGTTATTTGGATTATCAAGAGAACATTGCACATTTCAAGCATATGCAAATTTTGATGAAAAATAGTGCCGCCAATATGAAAGCCTGGATGTTGCAGGATAAGACCGAATTAGAGCGGACAGTGGTACTAGTCATCGGAGAGTCGGCGAATCGCGACAACTGGTCTTTGTATGGTTATCAGAGGA
>NZ_JBRIIQ010000160.1:0-5790 GCF_052976905.1 Glaciimonas sp. GG7
TCTCCGACTCAGTAGTTCTATGCCGAGTACCACGGACAAGCACGAATCGATGATTTTATTGTGACTTCATGGGGCACTTTTGTGCTGCCAAAAGGCACGCCAGCACCGATCATCGCCAAGTTATCGGCGGCCTTAAAGGCCGTTACCAGCGAACCGGAATTGCAGCAGCGCTTTCTTGAAACCGGTGCACGTGCGATCTGGGCCACGCCGCAAGACACGATGGCCTTTGCTGAGCGCGAACGGGTGAAGTGGAAAGAGTTAGTGCAAATTTCCGGCGCTAAATTAGATTAGTGGATGTTGATATTTGAGCTTAAGAAATTCCGTTCGTACTGAGTAGCCCATAGGGCGTATCGAAGTATATACATACGTCTGCGTATCTTCGATACGGCACTTTGTGCCTACTCAGTCCGAACGGACTTTATGGTGTTTGTAAATTTATATGCCAATACACCTTAAAAGAAACTGGATTAATAAATAATGTATTCACCCTTCAGCAGAACATTCATTGAACTCGTCCGCGAGCAAGCACAACGCGCACCGCAAGCCTGCGCGCTGGTCTGCGGGCAAGAGCGTTTTAGCTATGGCGAGCTGGCCGAGCGGGCGGGGCGTGTTGCCGCCGCATTACAGGCTAACGGCGTCAAGCGTGGCGATCGTGTCGGCGTGCTGTTGAGTAATCGCGTCGAATGGCTCGATGTCTGTCTGGGGGCGGGTGCTTTGGGAGCGACTTTGGTGCCGCTGAGTACCTGGTCCACCCGTAATGAGCTGGCATTTTTGCTCGGCGATTCACGGATGGCGTTGTTGGTTTCCGCAGCCCGCTTCGGCGAGCGCGATTTTGAAGCCGATTTTGTGGCGCTGCAAGGCTTGCCGGGCGTGCCGGTGCCGGAGCAGATTTGGTTGTTGGGGTGTACCAATGCCGTATTTCCTGACTACAACACGCAGTTAGATAACGCCCAACCTTTCAGCGCATTGGCGCCCGGTGCCGGTCCCAGTGCGGTCGAGGATGCGATGGTGCTCTATACCTCCGGCTCAACGAGTGCGCCGAAAGCGGTGCCTTTGCGGCAGTTTGCGGTGATCGAAAACGGTTTCAATATCGGTGAACGCGAGGGCTTGACCCAGGACGATAAAGTATTGCTGTCGTCGCCGTTGTTTTGGGCCTTCGGTGGCGTCAACGCTTTACCGGCGACTTTCAGCCACGGCGCGACGCTGGTGTTGATGGAGAAGTTTGAGCCAGCGCTGGCAATGGAGATCATTGAGCGCGAAGGCTGTACCGCGATTTATACGCTGCCAGCGATGACGTCGGCATTGGCGTATCACAAGGACTATCGCAAGGAACGTCTGTCCAGTTTGCGCACCGGCGTGACCATCGGTAGCGCGGAAGAATTTTTGTTTGCGGTGGAGACGCTGGGCGCAACGGAGTTGTGCAATATCTATGGCGCGACCGAAACCTGCGGCAATTGCGCGGTGACCTGGCATCACTGGCCGGTATTACGACGCGCTTACTGTCAGGGGCCGATGTTGCCGGGACAGCAGATACGCTTCATCGACGAGGACAGCGGCGACGAGGCAGCACCCGGCACACCGGGACTGGCCGAGGTACGCGGATATACAACCACCGGCTATTCGGGTGCTAGTTCGGCGCAAAATGCTTACGCATTTACGTCCGATGGTTTTTATCGTACTGGCGACATCGGCATGCTTAATGCTGACGGCGATTTTGTCTTTGTCGGTCGGGTCGGCGAGATGATTAAACGTGCCGGTATCAATGTCTCGCCAGCAGAGGTAGAAGCTGTGCTGCGCAAGCATCCGTCGGTGCTCGATGTGGCTGTCACCGGCGTGCCGGACGCGTTGCGCGGTGAATTGATTTTCGCCTTTGTGGTACCGAAATCGGCCGATGATTTCGATGCTGCCGTGCTGCTTAAGCACTGTGCGGCGGAGTCCTCTAAATACAAGCATCCCGATCATATCGAATCCTGCATCAGCTTGCCGCTCACGGCGACGGGCAAATTGCAGCGGCGCGAACTGAAGAAACTGGCTCTCGAACGCGCTTTGGCACTGGCTGCCATCGCGTCCCAAAAACGCGCTTCGGCCTAAGAGTCTGCCGGACTCTTGATCGTTGCGTTTCACTCCTGAGGTATTTATGCCACTTAATCGACCTACGGCCGTTATCGGGTCCGCCATCATGGTCCCGATTCATTCGGAACGACAATCCCTCGAAGAAATTCTGTACGAGGTAACGCAAGCGGCACTGAAAAGTGCCGGTATTGCTATAGAAGAGATAGACGGCATCATCGTCGCCTCAAACGATCAGATCGATGGCCGCGCCATTTCGATCATGGCCGCGTCCGGCTCGGTGGGTGGCGTTGATCGCGACATTTTGTCGACGCCATCGGCGGGCGAACATGCTTTTGTGATGGGCGTCTTGCGGGTTGCTTCTGCCCACTTTGAGACGCAGTTAATCGTTTCTTGGGGCGTCACTGAATCCTCTTCATTATCTGAAGTTGAGCGTCTGGGAGCTGACCCGTATTTCCATCGGCGTCTACCGCTCGATGATTTGTCTTCGTTTGCATTGCAAGCCAATGCACTTATCGCAGCCCAGCCGCAAGCACCGGAAATCGCCTCGCAACTGGTGGCACAAAACCGTCGCCGTGGCGCGCTGGCCTATCCGGAGTCAAGCGGTCCGCACGATAACGCTGCCGATATCGCCGTATCGAATCCGATCCGCTGGCCGATCCGGGCTGAAATGTTACGTGCGCCAACCACGGGCGCAGTGGCGCTGGTATTGGCTTCTGAAGATTACGTTAAAAAAGCAGGCATCACTAATCCGGCCTGGACGCGCGGCATGGGTTGGGCGACTGAGGCGGCTTTTCTAGGCGACCGTGATTTGACCGCTGCGGCAGCTTTGCAAGCAGCGGCGCGTCAAGCCTTTGATGATGCAGGTATTGAGAGCATCAAGCAGATCGATATCGCTGAAATCTGTGCACCTACGCCGTATCAGGAGTTACTCGCGTATCAAGCGCTGGGTATTGCTGAGCCTGCGCAATGGGCTGAGGTGGTCAAGGCTGAGCATGCGCAACCGACTCTTAATCCTTCGGGCGGCGTGGCGTCCATTAATTCTGTGTTTTGCAGTGGGCTAGTGCGCATTGCTGAAGCGGCAAATCAAGTCATGGGCACGGCTGGTAAACATCAGGCAGCCAAGGCTGAGACTGTATTGGCGCATGCGGCCAGCGGTCCGGCCATGATGTATCAGACCGTTGTGGTATTTGGAAAAAATCTGGGAGGCGCACAATGAGTCGCACAAACCAACCTCGCGTAGGCATTATCGGTATCGGTCAGTCCGCATTTAAGCCTAAGCGTGACGATGCCAGTTATCCCGATTTGGTGCGCGAAGCCGTACTGATGGCGATGCAAGCCGGTCAGCTGGAGTTCGACGATATCGATGCGACGGTGTATTCGCTGTCGCCCGACGCAATGGTCGGTATCGGTAACGCCGAGCGGCTGGGCGTGGATGCCGTGGGCGGACGCAACAAGCGTTTTCTGCGTATCAATACCGGCGGCGCAACCGGTATTTCTAGTGTTGCTGCGGCGTATTACCACATTGCTTCAGGTGCCTCTGACGTCGTCATGACGGCGGGCGCTGACAAGGTGGGCGAATGCGGCGACTCGCAAACCGTGCTCAACAAAATTTGGGACCCGATCTATGAGCGTCCGTTGCCGTTAGGCACGATCACGATGCTGGCGATGTCGGCGGTGCGGTATATGGAAAAGTACGGTATGTCGCAAGAAGATATGGCGGCAGTCGTGGTTAAGAACCGTTACCACGCTTCATTGAATCCGAATGCCCATCTGCGCAAAACCACCACGATTGAAGAAGTCATGGCCTCACGCATGATTAGCTGGCCTATCAAGTTGATGGATTGCTGCCCGCAGTCCAGTGGCGGTGGCGCAATGATTCTGGCCTCTGAAAAGTATATTAAAGATCGTAATCTGGACGCGGTCTGGATTACTGGTCTGGGTCATTGTTCGGAGAGCTATTACATCGGCGACCGTATGGGTAATGGATTCCATGCGGACCATGCCGATGCGTATGCACTTGGTCGTTCGTTTGAGCGTACTTACAAAATGGCCGGGATCACCGATCCGCAAAAACAAATCCATGTAGCCGAATTGTATGCCCCGTTTAGTAACACGGAGTTCCATTCCATCGAAGCAGCTGGTCTGGCCGATGTCGGGACCTCGGTTGCGCAATTGAGGCAAGGGCGTTACACATTGGGCGGCGAGATTCCGGTCAATCCATCGGGCGGTACCTTGTGTACGAATGCGATTGCGGTTACGGCCATGATCCGCGTAGCGGAAGTGGCGTTGCAGGTATGGGGCAAGGCGGGGGCGCATCAGGTTAAAGGCGCACGCGTAGGCGTGGCCAGCGGCAACGGCGGGGATCATCAGTTTTTTGGCACGATGGTTATCGAGGCATAACATTCAGTATGAAAGCTGCCCTCGACAATCATTGTTGAGGGCACCAAACATCAATCAAATTTCTAAAGGAATACAAAATGGAACTGCTGAAACGCCGCGAGGCTTGGAACATTACTTACAACCATGCACTAGGAGAAACAGCCAGCTGGTTCTACGTGCAGATTCGCGATCATGGCAAAATTTATGGTCGTCGTTGCGGCGAAACCGGTCGTGTACTGGTCCCGCCACGCGCATTTTCGGACCAGACTTTGGAGCCAACGACTGAGTGGGTTGAAGTCGGTCCGGGCGGTTGCATCGAAACATTCACTATGGTCTACGAGCCGTTTCAAGGCTTGCCAGATCCGCCGTATGCTTTCGGTTATGTACTGCTCGATGGCGCGGATACGGCGATCGGTGGTTTTTTCAAAGGCATCGATCTGACTAATCCAGAAGTCGCGGCTAAACAAATGGCGCTGAAAACCCGCGTTGTCACCAAGTTTGCAGAAGTGCGTACTGGCGACGTGTTGGATTTCTGGTTCGAGCTGGAAGCAGTCTGATGACGGCGGCATCCAAGTCTGTGCAACGGGTAGCAGTGATAGGCGCCGGGGCGGCAGGCTTGTGTGCTGCTAAGCATTTATTGGCACGCGGTGTCGAGGTCGTGGTCTACGAGCTCGGCTCTTTTATCGGCGGATTGTGGGTCTATCAGAACGATAACGGCCTGTCGCCGGCCTACCGCTCGCTGCATTTGAATTCCGAGGCCCGCATTACGGCCTACAAAGATTTCCCGTTTCCTGAAGATGGCGCGTTATACCCGGATCATTTCGCGGTAAGTCGCTATCTGCAATCCTACGCTGACCATTTCGGCATCGTGCCGCATATTCGGTTTCGCTCCAACGTTACGGAAGTCAGGGCTGACGTCGATGGCCGCTGGCAAGTGCGGCTGGCTGACGATAGCGTCGAAGAGTTCAGCGCCGTCGTGGTTGCCAGCGGACATCAGGGCGTGCCGAAACATGCCGCCTGGCGCGACGACTTTGAGGGCGAATATCTGCACTCAAATAGCTATCAAGTTCCTGAGCCATTCCGCGACAAACGCGTGTTGGTGGTTGGCATGGGCAACAGCGCCGTCGATATCGCCTCCGACATTTGCGTGGTCACTGCATCAACCACGATCTCGGCCCGTTCACCAGTGCTGGTGATGCCGCGCATGTTGTTTGGTGTGCCGACGTCACGCGTGTTGGCCAAGCTTGAAAAGCGTTGGATGCCGTGGCCGTTCCGTCGCACCACTCATACGACAGCGGCAGCGGAAAAATGGGCCTCAGCGACACCCCGGGTGCGGCC
>NZ_JBRIIQ010000161.1:0-5788 GCF_052976905.1 Glaciimonas sp. GG7
CAATGACGCCATGTCCGGCTTGAGCGTGAGCGGATTGCCGCGTGCACTTTGATCGCGACCGCGACCGCCGGTTGAAAACTGAACGATCATCCCCGGGCAATACTTACGCACACCATCGAGCACCTGACCGAACAAGGCCGGTTCCGACGACGAACTTTCATCCGGATTACGTACATGCAGATGGACCAGCGTAGCACCGGCCTCAAAGGCTGCATGCGTGGATTCGATCTGCTCTGTGGTGGTGATGGGAATGGCTGGATTATCTTTTTTACGCGGTACCGATCCGGTGATCGCCACGGCAATGACTACTGGTCTCATATCAACTCCATCAATACACATTAAGGCTTGTTCAGTATCTGCTGCACAGAACTGAACAAGCCACTTATTTCCTCACTTATTTACTCACTTAGCTCCACATTTATTAGTCTGCCTTACCCAACTCATGCATCGGCGTACGGTACGTCTCGCGTGCCGTGGCAATCGAGATGGCCGCAATGGTCGAAGTCACACTGACAAATAGCGCAACAGGCATCCAGCCCGTCGGACCCGGTTGCAGAATCGCCGCACTAATGGCGGGTGCGAAACCACCGAGTGCAAAGCCGATCTGGGTGCCGACCGCCATGCCGGACAAGCGCACACGGGTATCAAACATTTCGCCATATAACGATGGCCAGACACCGTTGGCCGCGCTATACACGACACCCGATAACAACAGGCCGAGTACAAAAATCATCGGGATATTTGCCTGGCTGATGACCCACATATACGGCCAGATCAACAAGCCTGAACCGAGTGCGCCAAAGATAAACACCGGCTTGCGTCCAATCCGGTCTGCCAACGAGGCAAACAACGGGATCGCACCCAATGCTATGACGTTCGCCAAGACCAACACCGTGAGCATGGTGGCGCGTGGGATGTGGATTGTGTTGACGGCATACGACAATGTATAGACGCTAAAGATCGTACTGACCACCGACACCAGCGCACCAAAAATAACCCGCGCCAGATTCGCTTTGTAGCTTTTAAAAAGGACCGCGATCGGCAGTCTGGCTTGTTTCTTTAGCTTGTCTTCTTGCTCGAAAGCAGGCGTTTCCGGCAAGGTGCGGCGTACCCACATGCCGACTAGCACCACGATGGCGCTGAGGAAAAACGGGATACGCCACCCCCATGACAGCAGTTGATCTTCCGGCAGAGCCGAAATCGGCAAGAACACCAGTGTCGCCAGGATTAAGCCCGCTTGCGTGCCGCTCAAGGTAAAGCTGGTAAAAAATGCGCGGCGGTGGGCCGGTGCATGTTCGAGCGTCATCGAGTTGGCACCCGCTTGTTCACCCGCGGCTGACAAGCCCTGCAACATGCGCAGGATGACTAGCATGATGGGCGCGGCGATACCGACCTGACCGTAGGTTGGCAACAAACCGACAGCGAAGGTCGAAATACCCATTAACAACAAGGTAAAAGTGAGGACTTTTTTACGTCCGTATTTGTCGCCAACGTGGCCTAGCAATACCGCGCCAACAGGTCGCGTGACATAGCCGACGCCGAAGGTAGCAAAGGCGGCAATGGTGGCTGTGGCCGGATCAAACGAAGGGAAGAAAATCTTCCCGAACACCAGTGCTGCGGCGGTGCCGTAAATAAAGAAATCGTAATACTCAACTGCGCTGCCGATCCAACTGGCTAAGGCCGCTTTACGCGATGCATGCGTGGCTTTTTGCTTGGTACCGGCCTGCGCTGCTGCCGGGGAAACTGTGGATGTCGTCATACTGCCCTCTAAAGGAAACAATGGAAGCAATGTTCTTGTAATGGCGTTCAGAGGGTCTGAACGCCGCCTTCTTAAATAACTGTGCTATTAAAACCGATGCAATATGCCGGTTTGCAAACCAATCAAACTCTTGCCATTAATATCGACCCCTGCCAGATTGGCAGTCGGTCCCGCCGAGCCACTAAAGCGGAAACCCGCACCGCTATCATTTTTCATATAGTTAGCAAAACCGTACAGCGTCGTGCGTTTGGACAAGTCGTAATACGCACCAATGTTGCCACCATGCGCACCGGCATTGCTGCTGGAAGTGTCCTTGATCACACCGTACAAGGCCCCGACGCGAAATTGTGCGCTGAGACGATAATCGGCCGAAATCTGATAGATGTTATACATCCGCAGCACGCCAGGATTAGCGCCTGTGAAGGTATTGGTCGGGTTGCTGACGTTATTCAAAATCGTCGCGCCATTGTTACCGTTGGCGTTAGAGGTTGAGTTGTTGCTGCGCACGTACGCTAAGTAGACCTTGCCCTGACCGTAATCGTAGTCAGCATAGACGTTGTGATACACCACCGCTTTGTCGTAAATGGCATTGGCCAGCGGTTTAGCCCAGAGTCCGGCGTAACCGGCGCGGTACGGTCCGCCCGTATAGTCAACCCCAAGTTGATACACGCCGCGCTTGCCGATGGTTTCGCCCGGTGTTTCGTTAGTCGCGTAATGCGCATCGAATTGAAAACCAGCCAAGCGGGCCGATTTATATGAGATGTCGTTGTCATAGCGCGATGGCACGCCAAAGGTATTAATCATTGAGCCAAAAGTGGTGCGCTCGGTGTAATCAATGGCTCCGCCTATGTAAAAGATGATCGTGTTTTGACGCCCGAAACGAAATTCTCCGCCCGGTGTATTGATACCAACCCAGGACTGACGATCAAATATACGTGTGCTGTCAGCTGCGGCTCCCGTGTTGGCGCCTATACCTTGCTCAAGATTGAATTTGGCCTGATAACCGCCACCCAGATCTTCCACACCCTTAAAGCCTAAGCGGCTGCGCAGAATCGCACCGTCGTTGAGGCCTGTGACACTTTTGCCAGTGCTGCTATGGATATAACCGATGTATTGATCCAGATCGCCATAGATCGTGACATTGGTTTGCGCCTGTGCCAACGTCGCACATGCGGCCAAGCCGCAAAGAACTGCTAATTGTTTCTTCATTAAATCTCCCGTGGATTATTTTTATGATGATTGCCTGGCGCAGTGCAAGCGCAATACGCCAGTATTGTTCTCAAGGCCCAAGCGGCCCCGAGTCTTCTTGCTACGAAACTTGCTTAACCGGTTGCAGCGCCAGGGCCGCGATCGCCAGCCCATAGCCCGCAATCCCAAACCCGACCATCACGCCCTGCGCTACTGGCGAAATCCATGAGTGGTGACGAAACGCTTCACGCGCATGAACATTCGAAATATGCAATTCGATCACATGCACAGCACTGCCTTTGATGGCGTCGTGCAGCGAGATAGAAGTGTGGGTGTATGCGCCAGCGTTAAAGATCACGCCCGCCAACGTTCCGGCAGCCTGCGCCAGACCGGCTTCGTGTATCGCGTCGATGAGTACGCCTTCGTGAT
The DNA here is from genome assembly GCF_052976905.1 of Glaciimonas sp. GG7. Taxonomy (NCBI): domain Bacteria; kingdom Pseudomonadati; phylum Pseudomonadota; class Betaproteobacteria; order Burkholderiales; family Oxalobacteraceae; genus Glaciimonas; species Glaciimonas sp. GG7. The sequence goes on from NZ_JBRIIQ010000161.1 coordinate 3,377, forward strand.
TCGATTGACGAAAGTCGAGCGTAAAGCCGTGGGTCTGGCAGGCGCTGTGGCAAAGCTGCTCAACGTCGGCTAAGGTCTGGCTGCCGTAGAACGCCGGTTCACGGCGGCCTAGTAAATTGAGGTTCGGTCCGTTGAGGACCAGAACGGTTTTATTGGTCATGTTTGTCTCCTTGATGAAGCAACCCTGCGTTATTTTTATTATTTGCAGGGACTGATCAAACTCAAGCCATCGTCGGATGTCCGGCGGTAGGCTGACGCACTTGCAAACTCCGTCTGAGTACCTGATCGGTCACCCACTTAGCAGCCCGATGCGCACGACGGGCGACGATTTCTGGCGACAGTTGCAGGTAGTCGTCGTTAAATACTTCAAAGCTGTAATCGCCGCGATAACCGTTGCGATCGAGCCGTCGCAGCAAGTCGGACAATTCTTTCGAATGCGCGCCCTCACCCGGAAACACGCGCAGATGGCGCGCCGTTTCAAGTCGTTCTTCGGCGCTGCGAATATCGCGCCACATAAAGTCCGACAACTGGACCATCGCGATCTTCTGGCACGGAATATCTTCCAAACCATCCAGATCAGCCTGATTGGCCAGCATGTGAAACGAATCAATGACCACACCCAGATTGGCATGATTGGCCAGTTCGACCGCTTCCCAGGATTGCATGTATTGATTGATGTGACGGCCCCAGGACAAAGCTTCATAGCCGACCTTAACGCCGAGCGGCACGGCCAGCGTCGCCAGTTTGGCTAAATGGGCCGCAATCACCGACATGTCGCCAGTGGCGTGGCCAGACGTGCTGGAGCAGACCATCAACAACGGCGCACCAACGGCTTTGCACACTTGCAGCAAATTTTTAGCGATGTCGAGTTTGTATTCGTGCAACGCGCCGGAGAGTCCTTCAAAGTCACGCATGACCTGAATCCCGGTGACCCGCACGCCGCTGGCTTTCACCAGCCGCACAGCTTGCTCAAGGCCGCCCGGATGACCCGCCAGGTCTTTGGCCCATAACATGATTTGCGAAAATCCGGCGGCCTTGGAGGCGTTCAGTTTCGATTCCAATGGCCCTGCCAGCGTAATGCTGTCCATTCCGAAATTACTCAGATTCATAACACCCCCAAGGCACGGAAAGCGTCCGATGAAACGTTTGAGTAGCCAAACAATTCCAGGTACAGCGGCGATTGTTCAATCATCATTTCGCGCCCTTTCTGAATCCGGCAACCGTGGCGCTGCGCTTCGACTAACAGCTTGGTCATTTCGATTTTCATACCGCAGTCGGCGACGATGCAGGTTGGTGCGATACCGTTCAGGTCCAGCGGCAACGGATCGTCCGGGCTCATCCCCAATGGGGTGGAGTTGACCACCAGATCGTAGCCCGCCGCAGACGGCGCACCGATGCTGATTTCTGTATTTGGAAAAGATTGCTGCAAACGCTCACGCAGCGACTCAGCTTGCGCTGCACGGGTGTCGTAAATGGCGACGTGACCGATACCGCGTGTCGCCAATGAAGCGGCAATGGCGCAACCGACGCCGCCGCTGCCAACCACCAGCGTGCGCGCCGTTGCCCAGTTGAATGGCTGCCCGGCGCAAGTCTGATCAAACGCCCGTATAAAACCTTCGCCGTCGATTAAGTCGCCGATGATTTGTCCGTCAGCACCTTTGTAAATGGCATTGCAGGCCCCTGCCAGCAAGGCGCGTGAAGTCGGCTGATCGACCGCATCAACGCTCATCGGCTTGTGCGGGATCGAGACAAAAATACCGCCCACGTTTTCCATCGCCATCAGTGTGCGCACGGCGGCAATATAGTCAGATGGTTTGACCTTCAGCGGAATCACCCGCGCGTCTATACCGTGCTGCGTGAAGTAGGCGTTAAAGAGTGTCGGCGCTTTGACTTGCTCGACCGGCCAGCCTATGACCGGAAAAATACGCGTGGTGCCGGAGATTTCAAGCATGTGGCTTCTCCAACTTACTTCCTAAATCGCTGACAACGAGTTCAAAACTGACGCCGCTTTTATACAGTTGCGTCAACGCGCCTTTTTCACTCGACTGGATCGCTTTGTGATCGACAAAAATAATGCCGCGTTGTTGCAGTTCGCGCACCGCCACCAATACATCGGGCGCACCGATGCCGACCCGTATCAATTGTTCGTCCCACTGCAAACCGGCCGCGCCTTCGGGCGGCTCCACCAATTGCAGATAAAAACTGTGGCACGGACTTTCCAGCAACACGCCCTTGGGTAGGACGCCAAAATAGCGGCCTTCCGGCAGCAGACGAAAATCCATTAACTGCTCATAAAAATCGATCCACTCCGGCGAGCGGTCGCGTCCGATGGTTTGCACCACGCCAAAGAAATGCATGCCAGCCCGCGCGCAAAGATCGTGGCGTAGAGCACCGGTGTGCCCGCTGTAGCAG
>NZ_JBRIIQ010000162.1:0-5733 GCF_052976905.1 Glaciimonas sp. GG7
GCAGCGGGTGGCAAAGTCATGCAGGTAAAGAGATTGCTCGATGTCAATGGCATCGTTGAGTTTTTGATGTTTAGCATTGGTGGTATTGGGCATTATTCGACCCTTTAGCTCTGTTGAACTTCCCGTTTGTAAACGGGGGTGGGCGACAAATGACGGAGTTGAACAACTGGGCAAAAACCAAAACCAGTAAGCCACAAGGGCTTCACCGCCACTGTCGCCCATAGAGGGACGAACTTAGGAACTCTGGGCCGCATTGCACGGTCCAGGGGTTTTTGCAACAGGTGTTCAAACCTGTATTCCTATAAGAGGAACGGTTGACAAAATACCCGCGCTGAAAACAGAGGTCAACCGGTAAATAGCAGTTTTTTGAGATTACAGTTTTTACACGGTTTTTTGGTTCTCAAAACAATGAATGCTCGGCAACACAGTAATCGGTAGCGAAGTCAGGGAAGTTGTTTTTGAAGTTGCTCTTGACCTTGCAGGCGCAGCCACAGTTGCCGTTGCTTTTGAATTGGCTGTTGACGTACCCCTTCATATGACGCTGCCAAATTTTCCAGCCGCCAGACGGATCAGGCTGATGACATGTTTGAGCGCAGCGAGTTAGTCATCAGACCCGGCTGGCGGCAGGAAAATTTGGGGACCCCGCAGGGGCAGCGGCATCTGCGGTCGCCTTTTCTTTGGTTACTTTCTTTTGGCGAAGCAAGAGAAAGTGACCGGCTGCCGGGCCGCCCCGGCAAGCATCAACGGAGCAAATACCGTTTCAATTACCACCAAACGAAATCCATCAACAAACATTCCCCGCCTCACAACCCCATATAAGACCGCTGCACATCAGGATCCCCAACAACTCCTCCCCACTAGCCATTTTCAAAATCCTCCCATGCTCAATAATGCACCCCCGCTGGCAAAGCCTCAGCGCATTCCCCACATTCTGCTCAACCAATAACACCGAAATCCCCTTAGTCTCAACCAGTTGACGCACAATCTCAAACACCTTATCGACCATAATCGGCGCAAGTCCAAGTGACGGCTCATCCAACATCAACAACTTAGGCAACCCCATCATCGCCCGCCCCACAGCACACATCTGACGCTCGCCACCTGAGAGCCGCCCGGCAAGCTGACCGCGCCGTTCAGCCAGCAACGGAAACACCCCCATCACCTCATCCAACGACTCCGCCATCCGCTCCCGCGCCTGAGCATGATAAGCACCCAATTGCAAATTCTCCAGCACCGTCATAAAAGGAAACAACCGCCCCCCTTCAGGCACCATCACCAACCCACGCGCGGCCGCATCATGGGCCGGCAAACGACTAATATCCTGCCCATCAAACATCACCCGCCCGGAGTGCGCTTTTAAATGGCCGCTGACCGTCAACAGCAAAGTCGTTTTACCAGCACCGTTAGCACCAACGACAGACACAATTTCACCCCGCCCGACCGACAGCGTCATGTCATGCAACACCGTCAGCTCGGAATACCCCGAACACAACATCTCCACTTCTAATAGTGCATCCGTCATTTTTGATCCCCCAGATAAGCTTTGATCACAATTGGTGAGCTGAGAATATCTTCAGCGCTGCCTTCAGCAATCAAACGCCCACGATCCAACACCACCACGCGGTCTGAGAACGCCCGCACCACTTTCAGGTTATGTTCAATAATCAAAAACGTCATTCCCTCCGCATGCAAGCCTTGCAACAAGGTAATGACCTGTGCGATTTCGGTCTGATTCAAACCCGCCATGACTTCATCGAGCAACACAATCGAAGGCTCCAGCGCCAGCGCACGTGCCACTTCCAGCCGTCGCCGCTGACTCAGCGTCAAGTCACCGGCACGTTGCAATGCATGACGCGCCAGGCCGACTTTTTCCAATACCGCCATCGCCTTATCGCGCGCCGTAGTGAGCCGGATATGCCGCATAAACGCACCGATCATCACGTTCTCCAGCGCACTCAAACCGATCAACGGCTTGGCAATCTGAAAGGTGCGGCCTATGCCCAATCGCGCTCGTGCATGTGGTGCCAGACGGTTGATCGGTCGGCCATGTAAACGCACTTCGCCTTCGGTGGGCGAGAGCTGACCGGACAGCAAATTAAAAAAGGTCGTCTTGCCAGCACCGTTGGGGCCGATGATGCTGATGATTTCACCTTTTTTGACCGATAGCGTGACGTTATCAACGGCGCGCAAACCCAAAAACTGCTTACTCACGCCCGCGACAGCCAGCAGCTCTTCTTGAGATGTGTGGATCATTTGCGCGCCCTCCGGATGGTATCGATCTTGCGCCAAAGATCGGTCAATGCACCGACCAGACCGCGCTTCATAAACAAGGCCGCCAACACCATCAGAAAACCCAGAATCGCCAGACTGAGGCCCGGCAACGCACCCGCCAGTTCCGCGCGTAAAAAATTCTCAAACGGAATAATTAATGCCGCGCCCAGCAATGGACCGGCAATCGTACCGATACCGCCTATCAAGGCCAGCAACGCAAATTTGACCCCCACATCAGTGAGCGTGAACAACGTTGGCGGATCGACATAACGCAAATACATCGCAAACAAAGCACCGCCGATCGAAGTCAGCGCAGCGCTCAAGGCCATCCCTTGCAGCTTCACGCCAAGTACATTGATGCCAGCGGCGCGTGCAGCATCCTCATCCTCGCGCACCGCCAGCAGATAGTAGCCAAGCCGACTGCGACGCAACACCACGGTGACAGCAATCACCAATGCAGCAAAGACAAACATCAACAAGCAGTATTGCCACCGCTCCGTAAAAATCATGTTGGCAAAGCCGGGCTTAAACGGAATCAAAATCCCGCTCGGCCCATTGGTCAGTGCATCGAAATGGTTGGCGATCACAAACGCGACTTCATTAAACGCCATCGTCGCAATCGCAAAAAATGGTCCACGCAGACGAAACGTCGGCCACGAAATCAACACCGCAATCAAGGCCGCAAACAGCGCCGCCGGGATCATCGTCAACCACGGCGAGATGTCGAACAGCGTATAAAAGCGCGCAGTGACATAAGCCCCAATCCCAAAAAATACCCCGTGACCGAGCGAGAACTGTCCGGCAAAACCGCCGATGATGTTCCACGCCGCCGCCAATCCACCCATCAGATAAGTAAAGGCGATGATATTGAGCCAGTACGTGTCATGTACCAGCAGCACAAAAGGCAATAACGCCAGCGCCATACCGCCCAGATATTTCAGCCAGACCTGACGCCGTGTGGGGATGCCGAAATCGCGCGCGGGTACTGGCGGTATTGCCGCTGTTGCAGTGATCAACTCACCGAGCATATTGGTTTTACTGTTGTTCACGGAATCCCACCTCTTCCGCGCCGACCTGACCGAACAGGCCCGATGGACGCAAGATCAACACTACAAGAAAAATAATGAACCAGATCGCGCTCTTCAACGACGGATCGATGTAATACCCGGCAAACGCTTCGACCACACCCACAATCAGGCCACCGATATACGCGCCCCAGACACTCCCCAGTCCACCCAGTACCACGACGGCAAAGGCGGCCAGAATAAAGTTGCTGCCCACCGTCGGCGTGATCGAATAAATGGGTGTCAGCAGCACTCCTGCCAGACCAGCTAAGCCAGCACCCAGACCAAAGGTGAGCAAAAAAGTCCGCTCGACATTAATCCCCATCACACGTGCCGCCCGTTTATCCTGCGTCACCGCACGGATCGCCTTACCCGCCAAGGTGCGTGAGAGAAAGAAATGCAAACCTATCGTAATCACCGTCGTCGCCATAAAAGTCACCAGACGCACCACGCTGATTTTCATATTGCCGACATCCAGCACCGCCGCACCGACCTGCCCGCCGATGCTCGACGCTTCACCGCGCGAGACCGCCAGCATGATGTTTTGAAACATCATCAGCAGACCGAAGGTGGCAAAAATCTGCATATTCGGCTCGTTATGCAAAGGCTGAATCACCAACCGCTGAATTGCCATGCCCAGCAGGCCAACTACAGGCGCGACGATCAGAGCCGACAAATACGGATTCAAACCAAAATGGGTGTAGGCGTAATAACTGCCATACATCCCCAACATCACCAACTCGCCCTGTGCAAAATTGACGATGCGCACAACGCCAAAAATCAAGTTCAATCCGATACTCACCAAGCCGTAAATACCGCCTAGCAAAATACCAAATACCAGCACATTTAACATTTGTTCCATTGCCTGCTTTCCCATCACTGAACCGTTCGGACTGAGTAGGCACAAAGTGCCGTATCGAAGAAGCACCGACGCATGCAACTACTTCGATACGCCCTAAAGGGCTACTCAGTACGAACGGAGTTACTTAAATTTAAATGTCAATACGTCCTACATTTGCGGTTATTAATTCCGCGCCAGAGGTTTAAGTGTCGCCCCCACTGGCATCGCAATTGCAGGAAACACGGTCACCATCTGTCCGTTCTGCCACTGCGCAGTAACCGGAAAAGCACGCTGATTCTGAAGATTTTTATCGAATTTAACGCCATAGCCGGTCGCATAACTACCCGCTGGTTTATCCATCGCCAAAGCAGCGGCGCGGATTTTATCGACGTCCAGACTACCCGCCGTCCGAATCGCATCCAACAAAACCTGTATGCCGACAAACGCAGCCATGCTTTGCGGCGCAATCGGATCGGCCTTATATTTGGCGCGGTAAGCGGCGAGGAAATCTTTCGCACCGGGGCCGAATTTCGAAGAGATATCGGTGCGAGGAAAAGACACCACCAACACGCCCTCCATCGATGCCGCACCTAACGATTGCAAGGTCTCCGGGGTGTCGCCGACGCCTACCAATACGATGGCACCAGGTTTGAAACCTTGATCGCGTGCCGTGCGTAGCAACAGGTTGCCATCCGGGACGTAGCCGGTCTGGATCAAGACATCGGGGTTGGCTTGTTTTGCGCGTAATACGGTGTCGTTCAAGTCGATGGTGCGTACTGAGTGGCTACCAACGCCGACGACTTTTGCGCCGAGTGCTTCGAGCATGCGTTTTTGTGCCTGAGCGATGGAGGTGCCGTAGATGGAGTCTTCATGTTCGAGCCAGACTTTGACGTCTTTAAAATCTTTTTTCATGGCCGGTGCGACCAGATCGCGCACTGTGTTGACCGATAGGAGGGCGAAGTCGCCGCCGTTCGGACTCACCCGTATGTAGTTAGTTAAGCCGCGTTCTGTCAGGCTTTGGGCGAGTGCACCGGTTTCCCAGAACAGTTTGTTATAGCGGGCTGCTGCGTCGCTGGCGGCGTTGGAGACGGCGCTGGTGTAGGAGCCGGCAAATAGATCTACTTTATCTTTTGAGATGAGTTGTTCGACGCTGGCGATGCCTTGTTGAGGGTTGGCTGCGTCGCCGCGGACGATTTCGATTTTGCGGCCTAGTACGCCGCCGGTTGCGTTGGCTTGGTCTACTGCTAGTTCGAAGCCTCTTGTGACTTCTACGCCGTACATGGCGAGGGGGCCGCTGAAGGGGTTGATAGCGCCGATTTTGATTGGGTCGGCGGCGATGGCCTGGTGTGATGATAGGGCTGCTAGTAGTAACAGTGCGGTTGGTTTGAGTAGTTTTCGTATTGTCATGCTGGTCTCCTGTTTGGGAATCAATATCGTTTTTATGTGTTGCGTGGTGTTTCTTTTAATTCGGTTCGGTCTGTCGTTAATTAAAAAATTTTCTGCTCCGTTGATGCTTGCCGGGGGCGGCCCGGCAGCCGGTCACTTTTTCTTGCTTCG
>NZ_JBRIIQ010000163.1:0-5594 GCF_052976905.1 Glaciimonas sp. GG7
GCAGTCGGTGATAGCTTCTCTAAGCGCCCGGTTCATCGAGCACGAATCGATATGCGACCAGCCGATGATCTGACCATCGAATTCGGCAACGAAGAAGGCATTGTCAGGACGAGCGCTCAATAAGGAAAGGCGTTCTTCAACCTGAGCTGTTGTAGCTGCGTAACCAAGGTCAGGCATGAGTGCTGCAACTGCTGCGCAATCTATTGCGAGCATCTCGCGAACGTTGATGATGGTCATAGTTGAAGGAAAGTGGTTGCACGGATTATTTTTGATCAATGGTCAACAGCCAGTTCGCCGCACAATGGACACCTGCTTAATCATCCGCCCTGTGGCACACCGCCTCTATCCGATTGCCCTCAGGATCGAACAGAAAGGCGGCATAGTAGGCGTGGTGATAATCACGCAAACCGGGTTTACCGTTGCAGGTGCCGCCGTTGGCGATACCGTTGTGCCAGAAGGCGTCAACCTGGCTGCGCGTTGATGCTTTGAAGCACCAATGACGGCGCGGTGCATCTTCGGGCTTGGGGCCAAGCCGGACTGAGAAGTAGGTTAAGTCTGGCTGCTCAGGATTGGCGCGGTCACCGTAGCCGATCCAGCCGCCTTTAAGATCCGATCCCACTTTTTTCACGCCGAGGGCAAGGAATATCGCGTCATAGAATTTTTCTGCTTGTGGGATATCGGAAACTGTTACGGAAACATGGTCTAGCATTGTTGGGACCCTGATTTAGTTGAGCATTGGCGAAGAGTTTAGACCGTATTGCAAAATATGCGAAGGTTCCCTTTTAACCAATACCAGCCAATCATGTGGGCAATCAATTTGTCCCATTGATGATGCAACGTGAGTCGGCGCGGCGATCGTGAAATTGGGTCTGAGATTGACAGCATTCCGTAGGCTCTCCGGGAAGAAAGTATTGCCAATTGTTCAATCTAATTTAACACTTTACAATAGCAAAGGACTTTCGACCGGTACCTATTTTTCGTTGGAGATTATGTCAAATTTTCGAATCAGCACAGACCGGGGAGAACTCGATGTGCAACGCATTCATCGCTTTCTATCTGAAGAGTCAACTTGGGCCAAAGATATTCCGCTGGTCACGGTCGAGTGCGCTATTGCGCATTCACTTTGCTTTGGAGGTTTTTTGGGCGACTCTCAAGTGGCGTTTGCTCGTGTGATATCAGACTATGCAACTTTTGCGAACCTTGTGGACGTATTTGTTCTGCGAGAACATCGTGGAAAAGGCTATGGAAAATCGATAGTGCAGGCAGTTCTATCGGCCACTCAATTACAAGGCCTTCGTCGCTTTACGCTTGCTACCGGAGATGCGCATAGCCTTTATGCTCAGTTCGGTTTCACTTCTCCACTGAAACCGCAGGCGCTGATGGAGAGGTATTTTTTCCAATATTTACCAGCGTGGGAATGACTAAACCGTTAACCGCTTTTTTATTATGAGTGCTTATCCGATGAATCCATCTATGAAAATCGACATTGACGACCTCTCGCGTCCTGCGATACATGCATTGCTCAATGAGCATTTGCAAAGTATGTATGCGCTCTCACCTCCTGAATGTGTGTACGCTCTTGATCTTGACCGGTTGCGAAAGCCTGATGTGACGTTTTGGTCTGCCTGGGAAGGCTCGCTCCTTATTGGTTGTGGAGCTCTCGAGGAACTTGATAGTAAGCATGGTGAGGTGAAGTCCATGCGCACTCCCAATGCGCTGCGTCGCAAGGGTGCGGGACGGGCAATTCTGGCGCAGATCATTGAAACCGCGAAGTGTCGTTTATATGATCGGCTCAGTCTTGAGACTGGTACGGCGGAAGAATTTAAGCCTGCCCAGAAACTCTATGAGAGTGTTGGTTTCACTTACTGTGGGCCATTCGGTGAGTATGTTGAAGACCCTAACAGTGTGTTCATGACCATGTGTTTGCAGGCAAAACTGTAGACGGCGAATACTCTCGATGAAGTCCGGTTACTTGCCGAAGATATCGGCATTGTTTTTGTTGCGCGGTATAAGGTATTCCAACGTCGATAAAAAATGCCTCCAAATCTGGAGGCATTTTTAATGATGACGTGTGATTACCGACTACTTTGAATGTTCAGCGTGTGGCCGACCATGCGGCCAGAGCGGGCTTTGAGTAGCTTTGACATAACACTTTACCTAAGGGACGGTCAAAAATTTTTGTAGTTGCAAAAACAATGAATTACTTCACCCAACTATCCTTCAAAGTCACCGTCCGGTTAAACACCGGCTTGCCTGCCACGGCATCAACCCGGTCTACAACAAAATAACCGTGCCGCTCGAACTGATAACGATCCTTAGGCATTGCCGCAATCATGCCCGGCTCCAGATAGGCGGTGACAACTTCTTTGGAATGAGGATTGAGCGCCAGCTTGAAATCTTTGCCGCCTGCATCAGGATGTGGGTCGCTGAATAAGCGGTCGTACAGACGAACTTCGGCTTCGAGCGCGTGGGCTACGCTGATCCAGTGGATGTTGCCTTTGACTTTATAGTTGGCGCTGCCTTCGGTGCCGCTTTTGCTGTCTTCGAAATAGTTGCAATGTACGGCGGTGACGGTGCCGTCGGCGTCTTTATCGAAGCCGGTGCATTCCACGATGTAGCCGTGGCGCAGGCGTACGCGGCTGCCGGGTTTGTCTGCTGTGGGCGGGGTCAGGCGGAAATAGCCTTTGACGGGCGTCTCCATGAAATCTTCTTGTTCGATCCAGACGTTTTTGCTGATCGGGAAATGCCGCAGGGCCGTGGCGTGTTCAGGGTGTGCCGGTGGATAGACGGGGGCGTGGCATTCGACGATGTGGCCTTCGGGGAAGTTGTCGATGATCAGTTGGAGGGGGCGCAGTACGGCTGTTGCGCGCGGGGCTTTGGGGTCGAGGTCTTCGCGCAATGCGCCTTCGAGCGAACTCATATCGATCCAGCCGTCGGATTTGGTCACGCCCGTGCGGTCGCAAAATAGTTGCAGCGCTTCGGGTGTGTAGCCGCGCCGACGGATGCCGACTAAGGTGGGCATGCGCGGATCGTCCCAGCCTTCGACGATGTTTTCGTCGACCAGTTGGCGTAGTTTGCGTTTGCTGGTGACGACGTAGGTAATGTTGAGGCGTGAAAATTCGTATTGACGCGGGACCGGCTTTTGCAGGAAACCACCGTCGCTGAGTTTTTCTAAAATCCAGTCGTAAAACGGACGGTGATCCTGAAACTCCAGTGTGCAGATGGAGTGCGAGATGTTTTCGAGCGCGTCCGAGATCGGGTGGGTGTAGTCGTACATCGGATAGATGCACCATTTGTCGCCGGTGCGATGGTGATGCGCGTGACGAATGCGGTAGATGGCCGGGTCGCGCAGATTCATGTTGGGCGAGGCCATGTCGATTTTGGCGCGGACGATGTGCGCGCCATCTTTGAATTCGCCTGCTTTCATGCGGCGGAACAGGTCTAGCGATTCTTCCGGTGTGCGTGTGCGAAATGGTGAGTCCTTGCCAACTTCGCCGAAATTACCGCGATTGGCGGCCATGTCTTCGGCGCTTTGGCTGTCTACATAGGCAAGACCGGTACTGATCAGGTATTCGGCCATTGTGTAGAGCTGGTCGAAATAATTGCTGGCAAAGTACAAATGATCGCCGGTGGCGTCTTTCCAGTCGAAGCCTAGCCATTTGACGCTGTCGATGATGGTGTCGACGTATTCTTGCTCTTCTTTTTCAGGGTTGGTGTCGTCAAAGCGCAAATGGCAACTGCCTGCGTAATCCCGCGCGAGGCCAAAATTGACGCAAATCGCCTTGGCGTGACCGATGTGCAGATAACCGTTGGGTTCTGGTGGAAAGCGGGTCACGACTGGTGGCAACGGCTGGCCCTGGCTGTCCTTGCGGTTGGCGTAGACGCCAGCGGTCATATCGGCTTCGATAATGCTGCGCAGGAAGTTGGACGGGGCCGGTGCTGGCGTGTTGTGGCCGTTGGAACCGTTAGAGGCGTTGTTTTTGGGGTCGTGGCTCATGAATGGTTTTCTCGCAAAGCGCTTTGCAGAATAAGGATGGAAGGGTAAGGATGTGAGGTATTTTACCGTAGCGAGCTGGTTCGACGATCCTGCCGTTGGGGTTTTTGTTAACCTGTGGATGGTGTGGCGTTGTTGTTTCCGGTGTCTAATCCGTGCCCAGCCGGAGTATTAAATTATCGTAAATCGCTAATATCCCTAAATATAGTTAAGTTGATAATTTTAATTTAATGTTTATAGGTAAAGTAGCGTTTCAATGACATCCCTTTTTCGAACAGAAAAGCAAATAGCTATGTGGCCCTATCCAAAAATCGTCGCCCATCGCGGTGGTGGCATCTTAGCCCCGGAAAATACGCTGGCAGCCTTGCGTTGCGGCTGGACGCATGGTTTTCGGGCGGTGGAGTTTGATGTGATGTTGTCTGCCGACGGCGTGCCGGTATTAATGCACGATCCGGTGTTGGGACGCACCGTCAGGGGTATGGGCAAGGTCAATGATTTCACTGCATCACAATTGATGGCGATGGATGCGGGGAGTTGGCTTGATCCGGTGTTTGCTGGTGAACAGGTGTGCACTTATCAACAGGCGATGGCTTTTTGTCGGCAGCACGGGATATGGATGAACGTTGAAATCAAACCGGTTGAAGGCTTTGAGGTGGAGACCGGGCATGTCGTGGCGCAGGCGACGCAGGCATTTTTTGCGGAAGAAAGCGTGGCGTATGTGGCCCGGCCAAGTCCCATTACGGCGCGGCATTTACCTTTGCTGTCTTCGTTTTCGCCCGAGGCGTTGCGTGCGGCGCAAGTTGCCGCTGTTGCCATTCCGAGAGCGTTTCTGAGTGATGTGATTGAGGATGACTGGCAGCAGCGCTTAGAGGAGTTGGGGGCGGTTGCGCTGCATACTAATCACAAGTATTTATCACCGATGCAGGCTGCAGCGGTCAAGGCAGCCGGGTATGGTGTGTTTTGTTATACGGTCAATACGGTGAAGCGGGCTGAGGAAATATTGACTTGGGGCGTGGATGGATTTTGTACTGATCGGATTGATTTGATTGCGGCAGATTTTGGGTTAAAGCGTTGAGCGATGGGTGAAGAAAAATTCTTGCAATGGCACTGTCAACTTGCGTGCCTGGCATCGCGTTAAGGACATACAGAACAAGTGTCTGGCCGAATTCATCGCAATCAGGCGCAATAGCTGACTAAACAAATAGCCGGTTTTCGTAGCGCTCTGAATAGTCGATGTTATCAACGATGATGAAAAGGAATGCAAAATGAAGATCAATACACTGTTAGCCGCTGTAATCGTCGCTGCTTTCGCTCTGCCTGTCATGGCGCAAAACGCCCCCGCTGCTGCACCAGCAGCGCCAATGGCCGCACCTGGAGCCGCACCCGCACCGGCTGCGAAGCCTATGCACAAACACCATAAAAAGCACCACCACCATCATCATGCTGGCACTGGCTCGATAAATAAGGGCCATTAAAAATAAGGGGTATTAATACGTCGCTGATCCTGTGACTTGCAAAAAGCCCGTCAGAAGCCAATTCTGACGGGCTTTTTGCGCAATATATTCCTTGACACGCACCCCTGAAGGGAGGGGCTGTATCA
>NZ_JBRIIQ010000164.1:0-5515 GCF_052976905.1 Glaciimonas sp. GG7
TTTTTTATCGGTTTCACGTGCCGTGGATCAAAAAGAACGCAATGGTTGATCAATCCAAGAACTAATAAGACTTTAGCTACTTGAAAAGATAGGCATCATGCTGGAATCGCTTGCAAGCGATCCCAGCGTGAAACCGAAAACTGTGCACTGCACAGTTTTTTTATCGGTTTCACGTGCCGTGGATCAAAAAGAACGCAATGGTTGATCAATCGAAGAACTAATACGTACTTTAGTTACTGGACTGTCAGGGGTTTGTTGACATTTGAATTAGAGAAAACCCGTTCGTACTGAGTAGCCCTTCAGGGCGTATCGAAGTATATGTATGCCCAGGCGATTCTTCGATACGGCACTTTGTGCCTACTCAGTCCGAACGGGCTTGGTAGTGACCCAAGTTTTATATGTCAACATGCCTTAATCAATCTAAGAACTAATTGGAATATTTAGTCTGTAAAAAAGGGACGCATTAGCGTCCCTTTTTGCTATATAAGATGTTTGCAATTAACGAAAGTCCTCCTCTAAATACATGACCAAAAAAGTCCCAAAATCACGCAGTTTCGGCAAGCCCGATCAGAGTTGGCGAGCGCGGCTATACACCATCATTTTCGAGGCCGACACCGTTGCTGGCCGACGTTTTGATACAGCACTGCTAGTCATCATTGTGCTCAGCGTGGCGACCGTGATTGTCGACAGCATAGGCGCGGTCCGGGCGCGTGATTTTATGTTGTTGAATGGGTTGGAATGGTTATTCACCATCCTGTTTACCATCGAATATATCGTGCGCCTGGTGTGCGTAAAGCGACCATTGCGCTACGCCACGAGCTTGTTTGGGATCATTGATCTGGTGTCGATATTGCCCACCTATATCGCCGTATTCATGCCGGAACTTCACTTCCTCATTGATGTACGACTGCTCCGCATGCTGCGGGTATTTCGCGTGCTAAAACTGCCGCGCTACTTCGACGAATCGCAGATTTTGTTGCAGGCGTTGCGCAATAGCAGGCATAAAATATTCGTCTTCCTTGGTGCCGTCATCATCATGAGCGTCATTCTCGGCACCATCATGTATGTCATCGAAGGGCCGGAAAATGGCTTCACCAGTATCCCGGTCGGCATGTATTGGGCGATTGTCACGCTCACGACCACCGGCTATGGGGACATCCATCCCAAAACCCCGTTCGGGCAAATGGTGACCTCACTGGCGATGCTGCTCGGTTACGGCATCATCGCCTTACCTACCGGAATCGTCGGAGTCGAACTGGCGATGAGTATGATGAAGGGCACGCCGACGACGCGTACCTGCACCAACTGCCTGACAGAAGGGCATGAGGCCGACGCACTGTTTTGTAAACATTGCGGCGATGAACTCCCGCCCTATCAATACGATGCAGCAGCAAGGGGAACATTGCCATTTCCACTTAAAAGGTGAGCGCTGACCTGGCAATCTCTACCTATTTAGTTTTCATTGAGAACTAAGTAATCAAAGCATCATCGAAAGACGCAACTTGTATCTTTGTTATTGCAAACTCTGTGAGGCGTGATCCCAAGAAACGCCTCTCTTTTTTTGGAGAATTTCTATGTCAAACAATCGTCATCTGCGTAATCTGGTGGTTTCAGCAACCGTAGTGCTAGCCAGTCTGAGCGCCCATGCGCAAACCAACATCCCCACGACCGGCACCCTGGTCATCGTCCCCGCCTATGGCGAAGTCAGGCACGTCAATGATCAGGTACGTATTACCTTCACCGTAGAAGAGCAGGATAAAGACAAGGCCGCTGCGGCCTCCCGCGTTAATCTCAAGATGAAGCAGGGGACCGATATGTTGAAGCGACAAGATCCACAGGCGATTCTGCAAACGCGTGGCTATTACACTTATCCGGTTTATCCCGAAGAGACACAGCCGCGTGTCAACACCAACCAGCCGCGGCAACCGACAGGCTGGCGCGTCGGACAATATCTGGACGCCACCACGACCAATCTCACCACGCTGCCGAAAACCGTCGCTTCGGTACAAAGCGTGCTGGGCTTAAATGGTCTGAGCTTCGGTCTGAGTGACGCCACCAGCAAAAAACTAGACGATCAGCGCATCGTTGCCACCTATCGCAACCTGACGGAACGCATCGGTTCTGTCGCGCGTGCGATGGGCCGTAATGAAGCCGATGCAGTACTCGACACCGTTGATTTTGAAGGTTCGGGTAACTACGCTGCTGAAATGGGGGTGAGAGCAGCGCCAATGATGATGCGCTCAGCGGCAATGAACGATGCCCCGCAGGTTGAAGAGCCAAGCTTCGAGCCAGGCGAAACCACTTTGACCATGCGTCTGGTTGGCAAAGTACGGTTTAAATAAAAAGCCAGGTGATTGCGCTGACAATCGCATGTTGCTTACCCCCTTTTTTCCGTCAGCGGGAGAAGGGGGTCTAGTTCAAACCCCGTACCATCATCATCCTCAAGACTTCACAGCGATTCTTTCACATGCGCAATATTTTCCGCATCGTAGATATCGTAGATGAGTCGCAACAACTGCCCAAGCTCCTCTGACTGATCGGCCATCCGCACGCTAAAAATGATCGGAGAAGTCGTGTTCTTTTCGTCCAGTTCTCTATAGCTAATATCTTCTCGCTTCATCCCTTGCAGGCTGGCAGGGACGATCGCTATGCCTTGTCCGGCAGCGACTAAGCCGATGGCGATCTGGAGCTCTCGGACCTCGATGATCTTTTCCAGCTTGATTGCGCGGTCGCTAAAAGCCGATAACACCTGATCAGCAAAGCTGGGACGGGGTGCTTTCGGGAAAATAATCAACGTTTCAAAAATCAAGTCTTTCAGCTTGAGCGGCATCCCCGAAGCGGCAAGCGGGTGGCCAGCAGGCAATGCCACGATCAATCTCTCCTCCCGCAATATGATGCGCCGCACATCCGGATCTTCACAGCGGATACGCCCGAAGCCGACGTCAATACTCCCCTCCTTGAGCGCCTTGATTTGTTGCATGGTGGTCATTTCATGCAAGCTGATTTCGACCGCGTTGTACTCCGAACGAAAGCGCCGGATGATTTTTGGCAGCAGTCCGTACAGGGTGGAGGCGACGAATCCGATTGAGAGCGTCCTTTCCATTTTCCCCACCCGTTGCGTCATCGATTTCAGATCCGCTGCCTTGCCCAGCAATTGTTGGGCATGCGCGTAAAAAAACCTGCCAGCCTCAGTCAGTTCGAGCGGACGTGATCCTCTTTCAAACAAAGAGACTTCTAATTCTTCTTCTAGTTGTTGGATTTGACGACTCAACGGCGGCTGGGCGATGAATAAACGCTTAGAGGCGCGCGTGAAGTTTTTCTCCTCGGCAACCGCGACGAAGTAGCGTAAGTGGCGCAATTCCATCTTTATACCTAAAAAGTATTGATGCGATAGCTAATCGGTGTTGGACGACCCTATTTTGCTCGTCTAACCTGCTGTTATTCGCATAATTATACAAATAAAATATGATCAAAACTATAGAAACTATTCTGGTCGATGTCCCCACGATACGCCCTCATAAATTATCGGTAGCGATCATGAACGCGCAAACGCTGGTGTTGGTGCGGGTGGTGTGTGCGGATGGCTTCGAAGGGTGGGGCGAAGCCACTACCATTGGTGGCCTGAGCTATGGCGAAGAAAGTCCTGAGAGTATCAAGACCAATATTGATACCCATATCGCACCCTTGTTGATCGGCATGGATGCCAGTCAGGTTGGCAAGGCGATGGCAAAGATACGCAAAATCATTCAAGGCAACCGGTTTGCCAAATGCGCCATTGAAACCGCCTTGCTCGATGCACAGGCACGCCGTTTGAATATTCCGTTGAGCGAATTATTAGGTGGACGCGTGCGTGATGCGTTACCCGTCGCATGGACGCTGGCCAGCGGAGATACGACGAAAGACATCGCCGAAGCTGAAAAAATGCTTGCGCTGCGGCGTCATCGGATCTTCAAACTGAAAATCGGATTGCGTTCGGTCGCAGACGATGTCGCCCACGTACTGACCATTAAAAAAGCCCTCGGCGCTGACGTCAGTGTGCGGGTCGATGTCAATCAGGCATGGAGCGAACTCGAAGCCGTCAATGGCATTGCAGCCCTTGAGGCTGGTGGTATTGACCTAATTGAACAGCCGATTCGCGCAGACAATAAAGCCGGTTTGGCGCGTCTGGCGAGCCGTTTTTCGGTCGCGCTGATGGCCGACGAATCCTTGCATGGTCCCTTAGATGCATTTGACCTCGCAACCATTGCCGGGGCCGACGTGTTCGCCGTGAAGATCACCCAATCCGGTGGATTAATCCCTGCGATTCAGGTCGCTACCGTCGCGCAACTTGCCGGTATTGGTTTGTACGGTGGAACGATGCTCGAAGGCGGGATCGGGACTGCCGCCTCTGCCCATGTGTTTTCCACTTTCAGTGATCTGTCATACGGGACCGAATTGTTCGGGCCATTGCTGTTGACCGAAGAAGTGTTGTGCGAACCATTGGTCTATAAAGACTTTATGTTGCAAGTCCCTGACAAGCCGGGTCTTGGGGTCGAAATTGACCGCGAAAAATTACAGTTTATGCGCCGTAAATAATATTGCCGTTTAAGAAAACAGGAGAACACTATGTTGTTTCACGTACGAATGGACGTCAATTTGCCGCAGACAATGCCGGAAAATCAGGCGACTGAACTTAAGAAAACAGAAAAAGCAATTGCCCAAAGTTTGCAAGAGAGCGGCAAGTGGCGACACCTGTGGAGGATCGCCGGTCAGTACGCCAACATCAGCATTTTTGATGTCAGCAGCGTCGAAGAATTGCATACGCTGATTTCGACTTTGCCCTTATTTCCGTACATGACAATTCAGATCATGCCTTTGTGCCGTCATCCGTCCTCGATCCGACTGGACGACGCATAAAGAGAGCGTTCGCTGTTGCAAGCATTAGCATTACCCCTTCCCATATAAATAATGACATCTCAGGAGACAACCATGACACACACTGAAATCGACACATTGGTAAAAAGCTGGATCATCGATTCCGCCATCCGTGCAGCAAATCCGCGCGTGCAACAGATCGTCCTGCGCATAGTCGGCGATCTGTGCAAGACGATAGAAGATCTGGATATACAGGCAAGCGAATTCTGGAAAGGTCTGGAATATTTGTCCGTAGCCGGTAGCCGCAATGAGCTCGGTTTGATCGCCCCGGGTCTGGGTCTGGAACGATTTTTCGATATCCGTGCTGACGCAGCAGAAGCCAAAGCTGGTCTGAGTGGCGGTACACCACGTACGATCGAAGGTCCTTTATACGTCGCCGGTGCACCGGAAAGCAAAGGCTATGCGCGTCTGGATGAAGATGCGGTCAGCGACGAAGCAGAAGTGTTATTCATGCAAGGCACGGTATTTGATGCGCATGGCAAGCCAATGCCAGGTGCCACAGTCGAGGTCTGGCATGCCAATCTGATGGGTAATTATTCGTTCTTTAGTTTTCTCCGAAGATGCAGCTTTTTATTTTGGCAATGCCGTTAAAAAATATCGT
>NZ_JBRIIQ010000165.1:0-5352 GCF_052976905.1 Glaciimonas sp. GG7
CGGCGATATTTGTCCCCGTCTGGTTTCTACTTTTGGAGCAAGCATGACTAGCCTATTAACATCCTCGATTACCTCTTTACCGCTGCTGGGTACCGGAAAAGTGCGCGACAACTACGCCGTCGGCGCAGACAAAATTCTGATACTGACCACAGACCGTTTATCGGCCTTTGATGTCGTGATGAACGAGCCGATTCCTGGCAAGGGCAAAGTGTTGAATCAGATGAGTGATTTCTGGTTTGAGAAGCTTGCCGACATTGTGCCCAATCATCTGACCGGCATTGACCCGGAAAGCGTGGTTGCACCCGATGAAGCAGAGCAAGTCCGTGGCCGTGCCGTCGTTGCCAAACGTCTGGAGCCGATCATGGTTGAGGCGGTGGTGCGCGGCTATATTATCGGTTCAGGTTGGAAAGATTATCAGGCCACCGGCGCGATTTGCGGCGTGACCTTGCCAGTCGGATTGCAGCAAGCGGCCAAGCTTGATGAGCCGATTTTTACACCAGCGGCCAAAGCTGACATGGGCCATCACGACGAGAACATCAGCTATGAAGACATGGAGCGTCGGATCGGCACTGAACTCTCAGCGACCATACGCCAGATCAGCATTGCGTTATACAAAACCGCCGCCGAATACGCGGCAACACGCGGCATCATCATTGCCGATACCAAATTCGAATTCGGTCTCGACCAGAACGGAAAACTGCATTTGATGGATGAAGTGTTAACCGCTGATTCGTCCCGTTTCTGGCCAGCCGATAGCTACGCAGTCGGGATTTCTCCGCCGTCATTCGATAAGCAATTTGTGCGCGATTATCTGGAAACGATTACCAGCTGGGACAAGACCGCGCCTGCGCCGACCTTACCGGCAGACGTCATCGAAAAAACCGGCGCAAAATATCGGGAAGCGTTAGAGCGCCTGACTGGTGAAAAACTAAAAGATTAATGAAGGAGGCAATGATGCACGCAAGCCAACAAAACACACCGCTGATCGGCGTCGTCATGGGTTCGTCCTCTGACTGGGATGTGATGCAACACGCGGTTGCCATATTGACGGAGTTCGGCATCGCACATGAAGCGCAGGTTATTTCAGCGCATCGCATGCCAGATCAGATGTTTGCTTACGCCGAGACGGCCCGCGCACGCGGCTTGCGGGCGATTATTGCCGGAGCCGGTGGTGCTGCCCATTTGCCGGGCATGCTGGCGGCTAAAACGATTGTGCCTGTATTGGGCGTGCCGGTGCCATCGAAGTATTTACGCGGCGAAGATTCGTTGTTGTCTATCGTGCAGATGCCCAAAGGCATTCCGGTGGCAACCTATGCGATTGGTGAAGCGGGCGCTGCAAATGCAGCCTTGTCGGCGATCGCGATGCTGGCGTGCACTGATGATGCATTGGCCGAAAAACTGCTGGCGTACCGCGTAAAGCAGACCCAAATTGCCCTTGATATGAAATTACCTCCTGTATGAGTAGTCAGCACATCGTTAGCTCTGGCGACACGCCATTGATCCCGACCACCACCCCCGCTACCTGGTTAGGCGTGATGGGCGGCGGTCAGTTGGGTCGCATGTTTGCGCATGCCGCGCAAGAGATGGGTTACAAGGTTGCGGTATTGGAACCGGCCCAGGATTGTCCTGCATCGCACGTCGCCGACCGACACGTTTTAGCCGACTATGATGATGAAGTTGGCCTGGCTGAATTGGCATCGCTGTGCGTGGCTGTCACCACTGAATTTGAAAATGTCTCGCATCACAGTCTGGCATTTTTGGCCGACAGTATTTTCATCGCGCCTAAAGCGGCTTGCGTCTCGATTGCCCAAGATCGCGTCGCCGAAAAAGAATTCTTCGCGCAATGCAGCGCGCAATCGCACGTTTCCCCTGCGCCGTATCAAGTCATTACGTGCATGGCCGATATAGATAGCGTGCCAGCCGATCTGCTGCCCGGCATCCTGAAAACCGTGCGGCTCGGCTACGACGGCAAAGGTCAGGCCCGAGTGCGGACTCTGGATGAATTGCGCAGCGCTTATGCTGACATGAACGGCGTCCATTGCGTGCTTGAAAAAATGCTGCCGCTGGCCTACGAAGTATCGGTGCTGGTTGCGCGTGGCGTCGATGGGGCCGCAGTGGTCTATCCGATTGCCGAGAACGTGCATCGCGACGGCATTCTGTTCACCACCACTGTGCCGGGGCCAAATGTTGGCGCGGATGCGGCTAAGCGGGCGCAAGATGCGGCGCTGGTCATCACAGGACAGCTGGGCTATGTCGGCGTACTGTGTATTGAATTTTTTGTCTTGCAAGACGGCACGTTGGTGGTTAATGAAATGGCCCCGCGTCCGCACAACAGCGGGCATTACACGATAGACGCCTGCATCACCAGTCAGTTCTCGCAGCAGGTACGGGCGATGGCGCGTCTGCCGTTGGGCGACGTGCGGCAACATTCTCCGGCAGTGATGCTCAATATTTTGGGCGATGTCTGGTTTGCCGATGACAGCGATCACATCCGTGAACCGGCCTGGGATCAGATCATGGCCTTACCCGGTGCTGCGCTGCATTTGTATGGCAAAGCCGAAGCACGCCGTGCTCGCAAGATGGGCCACATCACCTTTGTTGCGCCCACCCTTGCACAAGCGCAAGCGCAACTGGTGCAGGCCTGCACGATTCTCGGGATTGCCTTGTAATGAACGTAACGGACGCAATGGATATGGACGCTCCCGTGCTAATTGACCTGCGAGCAATCACGCTTGCCGTCCGTAAGTTGGAGGCCGGTGAGCTGGTGGCTTTCCCGAGCGAGACGGTCTATGGCCTTGGCGCGGATGCTGAAAATCCGCTTGCGGTGGCTAGCATTTACGCCGCCAAAGGTCGCCCTTCCAATCATCCGGTGATCGTCCACATCGCACCAGAAGCCGATATCGCTTATTGGGCGCAGGCGATCCCGCCACAAGCACAGCAATTGATGGCAGCGTTTTGGCCCGGTCCGCTAACGCTGATTTTGCAGCGTGCCGCGCACATCTCCAGCGCTCTTTCCGGCGGTCAGACTTCAATCGGTATCCGTTGCCCATCGCATCCTGTTGCGCAAGCTTTATTGCGTGCGTTTAAAGGCGGGAAGGGTGGCATTGCCGGGCCATCCGCTAACAAGTTCGGTCACGTCAGCCCCACCACCGCGCAACACGTACGCGATGAATTTGGCGACGGTCCTGATTCTCCGATTGGCTATATTTTGGATGGTGGTCAAAGCGAAGTCGGCATTGAATCGACCATCATCGATCTGTCGCGCATGGCAACGCACGGTCCGGTGCTATTACGCCCGGGCGACATTAGTACCGCAGCAATTGCGGCAGTACTGGGTATGCCCGTGCAGGCGGCTGACGCCAGTGCGCCACGCGCCTCCGGCACGCTGGAATCGCATTACGCACCGCGCACGCCGGTACTGCAGGTCACGCCGGAGAACTTATCGGCGACTTTGTCGCAATTGCATCAGGCCGGCAAACGGATGGCGTTGATTTCTTATTCAATGGATGCCGACAATATCTCGCTGACAGTAGCGCACTATGCGATGCCGGGTGAGCCACACGGTTACGCGCATCATCTCTATGCCGCACTGCGCGAATTGGATCAGGCCAATGCCGATTTGATCATCGTTGAGATGCCGCCTCAGGACATCGCATGGCAAGGAATCAATGATCGCCTACGCCGTGCTGCGTATGTTGCGACTGACGCTGCCGGAATATAAAAAAGTACGACGCCCAACTCAACACGACATCGTCAACGTTTCAGCCTTGTTGGCGGTCATTCTCAAGAATACTCTTGCCCCCGACCGGCGCTTCTCTTAAGCGCTATACGGTAGTGTCGCGTTCCAAATTTTTCTCCTCCCACTCAAAATAGTGCTTCTGCGTAAAGCCATTTACGCCGTTCGTTGATATCTGGTGTGACTGCATAGCCTGCCGATAACAATTCAGTCCACACTATTTTGTCAAAGAGCCATGAAATACAACAAACACATTATCTCGCTGAGCATCGCACTCATCTTCGGTAGTCTTATTCAAACGGTGCATGCCACTCCGGAAAATCTTCCGGTCGCGGTCAAAAAAGAAAGCCCGCAAGCGCGTAAAGCACAGCAAATCAAAATCGATGTCGCCAAGTCGGGCATTGCGTTGCAAGATCAGAAGGCTATGCGCACCATACTCACCAGCCCGAATGCGCAGTACATCAAAGTTTATTTTTCCGCGTTTTCATTACCGGACGGTGCTTATGTAGAGCTTTCCCATCCGGTTAGCGGCGAACGCTATCGTTATACGAACGATACTGTCAGGCGCGACTTGCAGGGATTGATGCCGGCGATGTCGGTTTCAGGCGAGACGGTTGTTCTGGAGATTGTGGACCCGAGCGGAAGTTTCGATTCCGCGCAGCATAGCGTTGTCATCGATCAATATCACACGACGACTCAGTCTGTTGTGATGCGTGCCCCGCCAGATGCTACTGCAGAGCATGTTCCTAATTTACGGATACGTCCGGCATGTTTCAACGACGATAAAGACGACCTGGAAAAACAGGCGATCTATCATTATTCGCGGCCGATAGCGTTGGTCAATAACTACAATCCGAATGAACAAGGATATGGTTCGTATGGGAGCGCCTGGCGTGTCGGTGAGCCTATGAAAGATGAAAATGGCGGCCTGCGGTTTTTGATGTTTACC
This sequence comes from Glaciimonas sp. GG7, assembly GCF_052976905.1. Taxonomy (NCBI): domain Bacteria; kingdom Pseudomonadati; phylum Pseudomonadota; class Betaproteobacteria; order Burkholderiales; family Oxalobacteraceae; genus Glaciimonas; species Glaciimonas sp. GG7. Next base: position 4,686 of record NZ_JBRIIQ010000165.1, read on the forward strand.
AACCATCATGTCTTTAAAGACAGCCATGACGACAGTAAAGTTGAAGTGTGGTTTGACCATGAACATATCAACTGCAAACACGATCTCAGACGCCCTCATCTTGATCGCGGCAAAGCGCCTGTTAAGTTCGCGGCGAAAAAAAAGTTGCGTAGCAACTCTGGCCGAGATTTGGATTACCAGTTATTTGAATTGCAGGTGTCTCCAGAGGATGTCGCTAAGCTAAAGTCCTTCGGTTACCTTGGCCTGGATATCACTACCGCTACAGAAGGGCAGGGAATTTATATTCCTCAGCATGGTACTGATCCGAATGTGGGTTATGAGAATGACGAAGTCGTCCTGAAAACGATTGCCACAATCACGCCCGATGGCGAATCCTGCAAGCTTGATTATGTCTTTGAAACAATCGAAGAAAATATAAGATATAGCTGCCCTACGTCGGGCGCCACCTCTGGCTCCCCCGTCACTAACAGCGATACGCATACGGTTGTCGGTCTGCACAACGGTGGATATACGCCGGACGATGGCTCACTAAAGATAAATTTCGCCGCAATGATGCAGTATATCTGGAGAGAAGTTGCGCCAGACTTTGGCAGCGTGGTGCCGGTGAGTTACCCGATTATCGATACGGTCATTGACGATAGCGTTGAGCCTGAACCGATTATCGATA
>NZ_JBRIIQ010000166.1:0-5336 GCF_052976905.1 Glaciimonas sp. GG7
CCTTTGGCATACGCTCCTGGCACGCTGGTCCCGGCGGCCAGCAGCGCTTGCGCCTGACCGGTCGGGACCGGGACCGAGGTGGCCAGCGCGGTTGCATGCGCGCTTAACCACTGCGCCAGATTGTCGTGCAGCGTACTGCGCTGCGCCGATTGCCTGCCCGGATGCAGTATGCGGGCCAGTAGCGAGCTGGTGTCTGGCAAGGCCAGCGCTGCCGTCAGGCTGGCTTGCCATGCGGCCTTTTCGTCGGCGGTCGCGGCGCTGGCGGCAATAGCGCCTTGGATGGTCGTGACCACCATTGCGTCCAGACTGGCGACGACCTGTTGGACTGCGCTTTGGATGCGCTGTTTGAATTGTTTATCGGGCGTGGTGGTGCAGATGGCCGATAACAGAGCGAGTTGCGCAGTTGCGCCTGCGGCCCAACCATCCTGCCCGCATTGTTGGGCGCAGGCAGAGGCGGCGGCGGTCAATTGCAATGAGGCGGCCATCACGTTCGGGGCATACAAGATGTCGCCGAAGGCGTATGTCGGTTGGGTCAGGGTCAGGCTGACATAGCTCATCGCCGGGTTGTAGTAAGGGCCCGGCAGGTTGGTTGCGACCACGGGAACCAGCACCGTTTGCGGCAGCGGCATGGCCGCTGGTACCGGTACTGGCTCGCCTTGCGTGGTCTGGAACAGGTATGGCGTCGAGGTGGCGCTGATCTGCCAGGTTCCCGGATTGACGACGCCCATGTCCACGGTAAAGCTGGCGTTGTCGAACAGGCTGCCAGCGCAGCGCTTGCCGTCGGCATCGATGACGTAGCCTTGGTAGTAGCCGGAAAAGCCGGTGCTGGTGACGGGCAAACCGGACCATGTGATCGCCATCGTGAAATGGCTGACCTGCTTGACAAACAATTCGGGTGCATTGAAGGCGAATACGGCGTTTTGAACCGGCGGCGACCCGAACAGTGGGAAGGGTTTGTCAGCGTTGGCCGCACCGGATGGAGTGATCATTTGGGCGGCAGTCAAGTCATCGACGCCGACGTCGATAGACAGCGCCGAGAGCACCGCACAAGACAGCACTGTATAGGGATAGACCGTGACATCGTCCACCGGCACGCCCTGTTGTATCAGGCTGGCGTAGAGCGTGGGCGTACTGATGTCAGGAACCGCACAGTTGGGGGCCGGTGGCAGGGCGCAGGCCACCCACGCGGCGGCGTCCTGGCCGAGTGTGAATGACAGGTTGTAGCAGCCATCGGAATTGACGACGGTATAGGCTGGAATATCGATCCAGCCTTCGGTACTCGAATAACGCAGTGAGAACGCCTGTCCTAGCAGTTGTGTCAGCTGGGCAGGCAAGGTGGCGGCGCTGGCATTGAGGCCATAAGCGCCAAACGCGCTAATCAGATCATCCTCGCACACCGGCGCGATACCCAATCCGAGCGTGATCGTTCTGCCGCCGCCGGTGAGCATCAGGCACGGACTGGCCACAGCAAAGCCGAGTGTCGCCAGCGTGCTGACAAGTGCGCCGTCGATGCCAGTGTCGTTCGCCCCGAACAGGGGAAAGGGGGCTGCGATAGCGGGCGGCGTTGCGGCCAGTTTGACCGTGCCGCTCAGTACCTGGGCTGCGGCAACTGCCGTTTGCGGGGCCAGTGTCAGGGTGCGCAGCATCGCCACCGAAGTCGCATCGACTGTCAGCGCCGCATCCAGCGCGTAGGTGATGGACTGGCCGTCCTTGTCTTTACCGGCGAGAAAAGTCGTGCCTTTGGTAATGCTGGTTTGTGCGACGCCAACGCTGGGCGTGAATGACAGTATCAGTTGGTCCGGGCGTTCGTTGCGTGCATCCTGACGCAATATATCGCTCTGATAAAACGTGACCAGATGGCGTGGAAAGCGATTGATGCTCTCTTGCGCATGGCCGAATAGTTGGGCAAAGGCATCCCATAAACCCGATTGCGGGGGATGCGTATGGTCTTGCAATGACGTTTCAAGCTGCGCTAAATCAGCGGCGCGCGCTTTGGTCAGCACGTCGATCAAGGAGGCGACGAGATCATCGAGCAGCGCGATCAGGTCCTCTAACCAGTTGTCGGCGTTGTGTGCATGGTGGCCGAGGCGATGCTCAGCATTTTCTCCATTGAGGTGAAGCACCAGACGTCTGGCTTGTTCGACGAGCAAATGGTGCAGTTGCGCTGCAATCAGATCGGCCAGCGCATGTTCCAGGCTGGCGAAGCTGACACGGGCGATTCTGCCCGGCTCAACCATCACGATCAGACGCACCAGTATTTTTTGCAGAAGCGCCCAGTGGGCCAGTCTTTGTTCCACTTCGTGCGCGCTGCGTAGCGCTTGCAGCAGCCGTTCGAGTGCAGTTTCCATATCCGGCAGGTCAAGCGTGGCGCGCAAGGCCAGCTTGATACTGGGGTCGTCCGAGAAGAACGCAGACCAGTCACCATCGATGGTATCGGTGAGGTCATAAAAATGAATGAGCGTGCCATATTCAGCGGCGAACGCGAGCAGGTCTGCCAGGCTGCGCCCGTCGACTTTCACCCGTTCGGGCGCGGGGGCTTGCAACTTGCGTTGGCGCTGGCTCATCGCATTGTTAAGGGCACCGCTGTCGGGTTGCACAATCATTGCAAAGAATCTTTCATAACGGCGGCAGCGCTAACGTGGCTTCGGTCAGATAAAAGGGAAACACCAGATTGCTACGGGAGTTGGTCTGGCGCACGATGTAATCGATGCTTATCGTCAGGCCGCCGCTTTGCGGGGCCATTTCCTTGATGTCGATATTGGTCACGTCGATGCGCGGCTCCCAGTCCAGAATCGCCTTCTGGATGTTCGAACTGATGGTGTTGGCCATGGTCGTGGTCAGGGCGTCAAAAACCCGCAGGCCGAGGCTGCTGCCATAGGTGGCCAGCATGATGCGTTCGCCGATGGTGGTGGAAAACAGCACCCACAGACACTGCCGGATGTTTAAGTCGTCGCTCGACATGCGCACTTGCGCCGGACTGCGCTCGAAGGTGGGCGGAAAGGTCCAGCCGGTGCCGAGGAATTGCGCGGTGTTGTTATTTTTGTTGTTGTCGGCCATCGCCTAGCCTCCGATCATCACGGTCGGAAGGCCGAGTACGACGCTGCCGCCGTGGGCTGTGCTGTCACCCATTCGGGCGGCTGGCCTGCCGCCGATGAGGACGGTGGCCGAGCCTTTGATGATCGAGTCGGGCGGGCCGACGCAGACGCACATGTCGCCTACGCAGGCTGCTGGCAGACCGCCAATGAGAACGGTCGGCGCGCCGGGGCCGGTCACCGGGCCGCCCACATGGGGGATGGGTGGCACGCCGGGTGTGACCATCGGGCAAACATGCATGTCGGTTACGCGAGAGGCTGGGGGCATTCGAAATCCTGTGCTGAGAGTTGATTGTGAGACTGGTGCCGACCTATGCACTTAACAACCCGTTCGGACTGAGTAGGCACAAAGTGCCGTATCGAAGAATCGCTAACGCACGCGTATACTTCGATACGCCCTGACGGGCTACTCAGTACGAACGGTGTTTTTAAACGCAACATATCAGCCCCCCTAATTGATTTTTACCAAGCTGCCCTGCACGGTCACGATCCCGCTCGAGGTCAGTTTTGCCTCGGCGGATCCTTGTGCGGCAAAACTGGTATCGGCTTTTGCGGCGATGGTCGCCCCGGCAATGCTCACGCCAGCGGTTCCTGTGAGTGAGAGCTTGCCTTGTGCGCTCAAGACGATGTCGGTTTTTGCGGTCATCGTAATTTTGCTGGCGCTGTCGAGCGTGATGCCGCTGTCGGCCAGCGTGACGGTGTTGCCGTTGTTGTCTTTGAGAGTCAGCGTGCCGGTCTTGTCGTCGATGCGCACGCTTTGTTTTTTCGGCGTGGAGATCTCGATGGCACCCTCCTCTTCAAAAAAATCGATGCGCAGTTTGTTGCGGGTGACGATGGACTTTTGGTTGTTCTTGGCGTCCGGGGTCACCGGTGGCGGATTTTTTTTGCTATATAGCGCACCGACGATGATGGGGAAGCGTGGGTCGCCGTTCATGAAGGCGACCACGACTTCGTCGCCAATCTCGGGGTAGAACTCAGCGCCGAAACCGTTGGAGGCGTAGAAACTGCCCAGACGCGCCCACAGGCCCAGCGTGCCTGCTTGCATCAGCGGCAGCGAAACCTGAACCCGGAATTCACCCTCCGGATCGGCGTCGGTTTTGAGGACGATCCCGGTTTGCAGGTTGGCCGCTGCCGGTAATTGACCGGACGCGCCGGGGGCGGCGATTCTTGGGGCGGTGGCGGCGAACCATTGCGGCGAGAGGCCGATCTCGATCGTTGTGGTCCATAGGCCGAGTGCAGAATGCTGGCGTACGCCGGAGACGTAGGCCGCGCCGTTGAAACGGTCGCCCAGCCCGTCAAGGGTGACCATGCTGCCGACGACGGCCAACGCGCAGCCTTGGAAGCTGACCTCGCCGCGGATCTTGGCCAGCCGCGTCATCAGCAGTTCGGCGGATGACCATGCGGTCAAATCGGCACTGGCCAGGGTTGCCCCGGTTTGCTGCACAAACTGCTTGACGCCAAATACTTCGGCCAGTGTTTCGGAATCGATATTGCCCGGCGTCTTGACGTCGGTACTGGCCCGGCCCGAGGCGGAGATGGCCTGTGTCGTCGGGTCCCATGCGTAGCTTTGAATGGCGGCTGCGGCGTACTGGGTGGAGGCGTCCATCTCGCCGCGAAAGCTGAGGATTGAATCGCCATAGGTCAGAGTCAGCACCGGTGCGCTACTGGTGACGGGTGGGGCGACCGTGATGGTGGCGTCGGCGGTGATGACGACCATGCCGTTCAATTGGGCACGGATGAGCATGAGGTCCCAGTCCGAGCAATAGAACTGCACGATAGACGGCTGCACCGGGGTGGTTGTGGTGACGGCGGCTTTCAGGCCCGCTTCTCCGATCAATTTTTGCATGACAGCGCTGTCGCTCATGTTCTCGAAGATGGCGTTCTTGCGCGCTAACGTCATGACCATGGCGGGGTCGGCGGCTTCGACGATGAGGTGCGAAAAACCGTTTTGGACGATGTCGATCCCCTGTTGGTAAATCAGGCCGGAGAATACTTGCGTTTGTTCATCGTCGTAACCGAGGCTAATCTCCAGCTTCGCGCCGGGAATCAGGGTAGGGGTTTCGCTGATCGGAAAGGTGGCCTCGTTCGGGCTGCCGTCGGCGATGACTAAGCGCGCCTTGGGCAATTTGTTGACGCCAGTCCAGATGTCGATGGAGATGACCTGATAGCTGCTGTTGAGCGGCTGGCCGTTGGCATCGATTCGTGCTCGATGAACCGGGCGCTTAGAGAAGCTATCACCGACTG
>NZ_JBRIIQ010000167.1:0-5102 GCF_052976905.1 Glaciimonas sp. GG7
TGTCTCCGACTCAGTAGTTCTATGCCGAGTACCACGGACAAGCACGAATCGATCAGCATCGGTGCCGACGGCAGACTAGTGCCGCCCAGAGCGCAAGCTGCGCATCAGCAAGCCGACTATTTATTGGCGTTGTTTATGCGGGAGATTAAGGGGCAGGCCGCAATTGATGCACCATATGTCTATAAAGATTACGGTTCGTTGGTCTCGTTCGGGAGATATTCATCGGTGGGGACGTTAATGGGTTCGTTGACAAAACTGGGCTGGTTTGTCGATGGGTTTTTCGCCCGGATGATGTATGCCAGTTTGCATTTGTTACATTTGAACGCGTTGCTGGGGCCAGTGCGTACGGGGGTCACGGCAACGGCCAGCAGTTTGATGAAGCACGCTAAACCATCGGTTAAATTACATTAATTGCTTTTAGTAAAAATGTTGAAATGGTTTTATTCGACATATTGATGGATGCACAAAAATGCCGTTACCAATCGCCTTAAGAGTCACTGGTAGCGGCATTTATTTATATGGTGCAATTTTATTTGCCGACTTCATGCCCAATCACACCGCCGACTGCTGCGCCTCCAACTGTGCCCAGAGTGCTACCGCCGGTAAGCACTGCGCCAGCAACGCCACCAATGCCAGCGCCGACGGCAGTATCGGCACCTTGTCTTGACATACCCCCGCATCCGCTCAGGGACACCAGCAACGTCAGGGTCAGTGCGCTGATGGAAATAGTGTGTACGATTTTCATAATGCGTCCTCTTTGGAATAAGTATCAGATAGGTTCCCCTGTCTTAAGTAAGGCCGCATAATCGTTTATACGTGGTAGTCGTACGGTCTGCGTCGGAGCGCCTAGTCTAAACAATTATGCTGCCTTACTTAGATCATACGCTTTGTATTAGCATTGTTTGCCTCTAGAGTTGTTGCTGCTACCGGTTACTCACTGATTTGGCTGTAGGAATTTTCTGACAAGTGGCTTTATGCTGTGCCATGAGATATTGGGTCACCAAACCATTTTTTAGAAGGTCGATATGGACTCCTCACCGGCAAGAGTTAAGCAGCGTTTCTTTTTTCTCATCTACGGGTGTGTTTGTGCCGTTGCACTGCTGTGTGCTGGCAGCGTGAGTGCCGCTGATTTATCGCGACATGAAAAACTATTCTTGATGCATGTTGCGGAAGGTGGTTATGCGGAGCTCGAAGCAAGTAGTTTAGTGATCAGTCGCGCAGCCAACCCTGAAATACAAACATTTGCGAAGGCGATGACTTCAGATCAACAAATAATCGCTGTCGAATTGGCGCGCCTGGCATCGGCCAAGGGAGTAATCCTCCCGGAAACGACTGGCAAGATACAGCAAGTATCGATTGTCAGGCTATCGAAGTTAACTGGAGTGCGGTTCGATAAGGAATACAGTCGTGAAATCGGGGTCTTGGCAAATATGGACCAGATTGCGTTGTTTCAGCAGGCGCAAAAGCGTGCGAAAGATCCTGACGTCAAAGCTTTTGCCAGCAAGTTCTTGCCTATGCTCAGGCAACATCTGGAGATGGGGCAGCAGTTAAAGTTGGTTGTGGATAAGCGCAAGATGCAGTGAAGATTGCTTACATACCATCTCTAGAAGTCCTATATTACGTATATGGCGATGATGTTCTTTCGCTTATCGTTGCATTAGCGCTGTAATGACAAACGGAGGTTTTTATGACTGACATCAAGCAAGTATCAGATCAAGCGGTTGCTCAAACTGACAATAAGAAGGTGCCGACTTCTACGCATAGGCAATCTCCATTCGGCCATGCGCTAGACGGTAGCCAGCAGCTCGATATTTTGGAAGAGCAGATCTATACGAATACCGATGGTCCTGCCAAAGATCAGCCTATCGTTCCGGCTAAAATTGCTGGAAAGTAAATCGGGATAGTTGTCGGTTATTTGTTTCTTTATCGTCTATTATCATTTTTTCATTCCGTTCCAGATCAAACTCAATGTCAATTTTTTACGCCACGCAGGCATCGCGCCATGCGTGGCATACGGTTCTGAAGGTCATTACGAATGTGGTTTTTGCGGTGTCGCTAGTCATGTGTTTGCTCTACAGTAGCCAGGCTGGGGCGAGCGCCGAGGTAGACAACACACCGGTTCCCGATACCATCGCTCAACGGCTTATTGCCTGTACTGCTTGCCACGGCAAGCAGGGACGCGCCGCCAGTGATGGTTACTATCCGCGCATCGCAGGTAAACCAGCAGGTTATTTATATAACCAACTCATCAATTTTCGTAGCGGGCGTCGGCAGTTTCCGATGATGACCTACATGGTTGATCATATGTCGGACGCCTATTTGCTTGAAATCGCCGACTACTTTTCGGATCAGCATCCACCGTATCCAGCTCCCCAGCCATTCAATCTATCGTCCGCACATTTTGCGCGAGGACAAGCGCTGGTGCAGGATGGTGACGCGAGCAAAAAAATTCCGGCTTGCATTGCTTGTCATGGCAATGCAATGACGGGTGTTTTACCTGCGACGCCAGGTTTGCTGGGCTTGCCGCGTGACTATTTGGTGGCGCAGATAGGTGCATGGCAGACCGGTGTGCGTCATGCTGCTGCGCCCGATTGCATGGCGCAAGTTGCGCAGCGATTGAGTCCTGATGATATTGCTGCGGTCGCGAGTTGGCTGGCTGCGCAGCCGATTCCAGAAGGGGCGAGCGCGGTTGTGGCCGGACCATTAAAACTACCGCTTGCTTGCGGTAGCGTACCGAATTCAGTGAGTAAAGAATGATCAGGTATAAACGTTTTTGGTTATGGAGCATAACCAGCCTGGCCGCGCTGATGGTATGCATCACCGGTGTGTTGGCGTACTTGAATATGGATGATCCCGATCCCCGGGCGACTCAGATTTCCGCATCTCTTAACGCGCATCAACGCAACGATCAAATTGCGCGTGGCGCTTATCTGACCCGTGTGGGGGATTGCATGGCTTGTCATACCGCGCGTGGAGGCCAACAGTATGCTGGCGGACGCGCAGTGGTGACGCCGTTCGGTAAGGTTTATGCACCGAATTTAACGCCAGATCAGGAAACGGGAATCGGTCGTTGGGACGCAAATGATTTCTGGCGTGCGCTGCATAACGGCAAATCCAAAGATGGCAGTTTGTTGTATCCGGCTTTTCCGTATACCAACTACACCAAAGTGTCGCGGGACGATGCCGATGCGATGTTTGCGTATTTGCGTAGTCTCCCGGCGGTGACGCAAAAGAATATTGCGCCAGAGTTACGATTTCCGTACAACAATCGGGTGCTGTTGTACGTATGGCGTGCATTGTATTTTCGGCCCGGCGTATATCAAGCTCAGAGTGATCAATCGGTAGAGTGGAATCGCGGCGCTTATCTGGTGCAAGGTCTCGGCCATTGCAGCGCCTGCCATTCGGCCCGTAACGCATTGGGTGGACTCGATCTTAAGGGGGAACTGAGTGGTGGCTTTATTCCTGTGGTGAATTGGTATGCACCGTCATTGACTTCCGATGTTGAAATCGGTCTGGGTGATTGGGAAATCACGCATATCACATCCTTGCTCAAGACCGGTGTGTCGCCACGTAGCGCAGTGTTTGGGCCGATGGCTGAAGTGGTTGCCGCCAGTTTGCAGCACGTGCACGAGACTGACATTACGGCGATGGCGGTTTATCTGAAAACCTTGCCGCGTCCAGATCTGAGTCCGGTCGTTGAGAAAGAATATGCGAGTCCGCAAGAGATTGATCGGGTTTTGGCGCTAGGAGAAACCGTCTACAAAGATAATTGTGTCGCCTGCCATCTTGCGTCCGGCAAAGGCGTATATCCGGCCTATCCGCCGCTGATGGGCAATCGGGCCATTACGATGCCGTCGCCTGTGAATGCTATTCGGGTCGTCTTGAATGGCGGTTTTGCACCTACCACTGCTGGTAATCCGCGCCCCTATGGCATGCCACCGTTTGCACAAGATATGACGGATGCGCAAGTCGCAGCGGTTGTTTCGTATATTCGTAACGCATGGGGAAATAGTGCTACGTTGGTATCGGCGTCTGAAGTTAATCGTTATCGTTCTGTGCCGCTGGATTAGCGATTGAGGATTTTTTTCATGCATAAAAAAGCAGCCATCGGCTGTAATGCTGTTCAGTTAATTTAGATAACCGTTCGGGCTGAGTAGCCCATCGTGCGTATCGAAGTCAGCGCTACTGCGCCTTCGATACGCTAAGCTACTCAATCCGAACGGTTTCTTAACTGAACGGCATTAAGCCATCGGCTGCTTTTTTTATAGCATCGTCAGCATAATTTTTCCGATATGACTGCTGCTTTCCATGAGCGTATGCGCTTGGGCGGCATGCTCCAGTGGAAAAGTCTGAAAAATCACCGGTTTGATCTTGCCTGCTTCCAGCAAAGGCCAGACGTGCGTTTGTAATTGCGTTGCGATCGCTGCTTTGAATGCAATCGGGCGCGGGCGCAATGTCGAGCCGGTGATCGTCAGACGGCGCGCCATGATTTTACGGAAATCGAGATTGGCGCTGTTGCCGCCCAATGTCGCAATGAAGACTAAGCGACCATCTTCGGCCAGACAATTTATTTCGCGCGGTACGTAATCCCCTGCGACCATATCGAGGATCACATCGACGCCTTTGCCTCCGGTTAGCGATTTCACTACTTCGACAAAATCTTCGGTACGGTAATGAATGGCGCGTACTGCACCCAGATCCTCGCAGGCACGGCATTTTTCATCTGAGCCAGCAGTTGCGAACACTTGGTGGCCGAGGGCTGTAGCAATCTGTATTGCGGCAGCCCCGATCCCGGAACTGCCGCCTTGCACTAGCAACGTTTCATTGTCAGTCAAATGTGCCCGTTCAAAAACATTGCTCCATACGGTGAAAAAAGTCTCTGGCAGTGATGCGGCTTCAAGTGTAGTCCAGCCCTTGGGGATCGGCAGGCATTGCACGGCAGGGGTGGTGCAATATTCAGCATAGCCGCCGCCCGGCACCAGCGCGCAGACCATATCTCCTTTTTTGAAGTGGCTATTGGCGAAGTCGCCATCGATAATTTCTCCTGCCACTTCCAGACCTGGTAATCGGACGCGCCGGGTGGTGGTGCATAATTACCGGTG
>NZ_JBRIIQ010000168.1:0-5017 GCF_052976905.1 Glaciimonas sp. GG7
GCAGTCGGTGATAGCTTCTCTAAGCGCCCGGTTCATCGAGCACGAATCGATCTGCCACCCAAACATTCTTGTTAATCGTCAACCGCGCACTATCAGCAAAGGCGATCGCTTGCCATTGCCCATCCAGCAGCGCCCCTAATGCATGGCGCAATTCAACCGAGCCGATATAGCCAGTGTCACCCGACAACGCCCCCATGTCATACGCACGCACGGTGTACATCCCACCAGCGGACATCTTCTCTGCCGAATCCAGATTAGTGTTAGCCACCTGCCCGGAGAACGATACAAACAATGAGTTGCTCTGCGTCAGGTTTTGCAAGCGTGACAGGCTCAGATTCCATTTTGAGAAACGCCCTTGCGACTTGGTTGTAGCGGCGTCGGCCAGCTTGGCTGAGGCATTATCAAAGCCGACCCGCCCTGTCGTCCAACCAGCGCTCCAGCTGTTAATCGCACCGCCCAGCAAGACATCACGCACGTCGCCGCTCAGCGCCAGATTCCAGTTTTCCAGATGACGGTCGGTCAGAATCGTGGTCGCGTCAATGTGGTCGCGCAGAGTTAATTGGTCGTATTGAAGTTGGCCGTAGACATTGACATCGCGAGTACGGATAAGCGGATGCTTGACCCACAGGCTGTCAACTTGTGCAGTACCGTGCGCGTCGAGCGGCCCGAGCGATTTGCCCAGACTGTAATGCAAGCCGGAATACGCGCCGCCGATGCGCGCGCCTTCACCATTGATCAACGCTTCGTAAGAAAGACGGCCATAGTTCATCGCGCCGCCTGAGGTCAGCACGTTAGCGCTAAGCACGTCGCCCAGATGCAAGGGATTGTTGATATTCAGGGTCGCACCAAAACGCCCGCGACCGGTATAGCGGTTGCCCGCATTGTCGATGACCGCATAACCGGACACCATCGGCCCAGCTTCTGCCTTGACCAGCAAATCGGATGTGCCGACCGTCTCACCGGGGGCCAGCGTTGCGCCGCTGACGACGCCGGGAATATCGGATAACAGCAAGAGCGCGTGGTCTAGTCTGGCTTGATCAATCTCTTGCCCGGCCTGTAAAGAAGCGAGGGTTTTTTCTAATAAAGAGAAGACCACACGGCTGCTGTTGACCAGACTAATGTTGCCGTAGCGTGCCTCTAATACTTGAATCGTGACCGTTCCGTCGCTGAGCTGTTGTGCCGGAATCACCGCCTGGGCCAGTGGATAGCCGTGACTATGGTAGTAGTCGGTAATGCGCCCGGCCAGTTGGCCCAGCTCTGTCAACGTGATGTTGCTGCCTTCCGCATTGGCAATCAAGGCGTGCAGCGTGGCCGCATCGAACACCGTGTTGCCGGTGATCACGATGGTCTTGACCATAAACGGCGCGCTCGTGGGCAGCGTGGCCGCGGCTTTCGGGACGATGGTTAAGCCGGTCGTAGCCGACGATGGCTCCGGCGGCATGATCGGCTGTATCTGTTGCAGGATGTCGCCAGCTCCGGGAATAACCGGGCCTGCGGCATGCGCTGCCAGCGGAAAGTACGCCATTAACAGAATGGCTAGCAACGGTTTGAGTGGAGTTTGAACAGGCTTCATGATTAATTACTTAGTTCGTTTCTGCGTTATGGAGACTAATCAGATTGATCGGCAGTTTTATCCGGCAATCGCTCGTTGATACAGCAGAAATATATCGACATTTGTCCATATATGTCGTCTGTCAGACGCAGACAGGCTGCTGGCGATTGCGACCATTAAATTAAAAATGGACTGCGCGATCGCTATTTCACCATCGGCAAAATAGACACTCGCCCAACCCATTTTTCACTTCAATCCGTCATACCGACGGCAACTTAATGCGCTGATGTAATACTGGCGCTTAATCCAGTTGGTTCAACTAGCGTGTAATCGCCTGCATTAGCGCCAGCCAAGGTGTAACCGCCAACGCTCACTGCCCGCACGCCTACATCTTTGAGTGCAAAAGTACCAACGCCGGTGCCACTGAGACTCACAACATCGTGGCCCAATGCGGCGACAGTGGCCTTACCGACCAATTTCGCAACAGTCGTGCCGTCATAGACTTTGCTGCTGGCGGTGAGGCCGGTGACATTTAATTGCGCTGCCGTGATCGTTGCCGATAAGCTAGTTGGCTCAACTAACGTGTAATCGGCGGCACTCGCGCCACCCAAGACATAACCACTAACTGTGACGGCTCTGCTGCCAACATCTTTGAGTGCAAAAGTGCCAACGCCAGTACCGGTGACGGTCACGACATCATGCGCTAGTGCTGCGACGGTAGCAGTACCGGCCAGCTTTGCAACAGTCGTGCCGTCATACACTTTGCCGCTGGCGGTAAGGCCGGTGACATTCAATTGTGCTGGCGTAATGGCTGCCAATAAGCTGGTTGGCTCAACTAACGTGTAATCGGCGGCATTCGCGCCAGCCAAGGCGTAACCGCTGACGGTGACGGCTCTGAGACCGACATCTTTGAGTGCAAAAGTGCCAACGCCAGTACCGGTGACGGTCACGACATCATGCGCTAGTGCTGCGACGGTAGCAGTACCGGCCAGCTTTGCAACAGTCGTGCCGTCATACACTTTGCCGCTGGCGGTAAGGCCGGTGACATTCAATTGTGCTGGCGTAATGGCTGCCAATAAGCTGGTTGGCTCAACTAACGTGTAATCGGCGGCATTCGCGCCAGCCAAGGCGTAACCGCTGACGGTGACGGCTCTGAGACCGACATCTTTGAGTGCAAAAGTGCCAACGCCAGTACCGGTGACGGTCACGACATCATGCGCTAGTGCTGCGACGGTAGCAGTACCGGCCAGCTTTGCAACAGTCGTGCCGTCATACACTTTGCCGCTGGCGGTAAGGCCGGTGACATTCAATTGTGCTGGCGTAATGGCTGCCAATAAGCTGGTTGGCTCAACTAACGTGTAATCGGCGGCATTCGCGCCAGCCAAGGCGTAACCGCTGACGGTGACGGCTCTGAGACCAACATCTTTGAGTGCAAAAGCACCAACGCCGGTGCCGGTGATGGTCACGACATCGTGGCCCAATGCAGCGACTGCGGCAGTACCGACTAGCTTGGCAACGGTGGTGGCGTCATACATTTTGCTGCTGGCGGTCACACCGGTGAGGTTCAGTTGGGCTTGATTAACCGTGAGCGCGCCGCTGTTGTAATTAATCAGGTAACCCTGTTGGTTGGAATACAGTCCGCTGGCGATGATGCTGTAACTGCCGGCATGAACAGCGGCGTTCCCCGAGAGGTCGCTGTAACTTACCGTACCTGCGAGGTTGCTATTGGGCGTGCTGGAATACGTCACGCCACTAGCCCCCGCATAGGCCTGCCCGTCATAGGTCTTGGTCGCATTGTTAGCCGTGACTGTGATCGCCGTCATGAATGCGCGCAGCAACGGATAGGTGTAGCCGTTATAGATGGCCCAGGTATTGGTGAAATCTCCGCCGGGATTGAGGTTGCCGTTGGCAGTGGTGGCCGAAGTGAAATTGGCTTGTTGCTTCATTTGAGCGCTCAGCATGCCGATGCCGCCTGATGAAGCTGTCTGGCCTGTTGTCGTGATATCCCAAAAGCTGTTGCTCACAGAATTGCTACTGCTGCCGATCAGACCGCCGACACTGCCATTGCCACTCACCTTGCCTGTGGCATAAGTGCCATTGACTGAACCACCGTTATACCCGATGAGTCCGCCATCGTAGGCGTAGTTTCCGTGCACGCTGCCCGTGGCATAACTATTGTTGACGTTGTTGCTGTTGGCACCGATCAGACCGCCGATTTCGCTACCACCACTCACACTGCCGCTGGCGTAACTCGTGTTAATCACGCTGGAGTTATTCCCGATGAGGCCGCCGACGTAGTTGTAGGTTCCGTTCACGCTGCCGGTGGCGTAACTGTTAGTGACCGTACCAAGGTTACTCACACCGATGAGGCCGCCGACGTAGCTAGAAGTACCACTTACGCTGCCGATTGCGTAACTATTGCTGATAACACCAAAGTTGTTAGTCCCGATAAGTCCGCCGACGTCGTCAGAGTTGCCGATCACATTGCCGAGGGCACGGCTGCTGCCAATTGACCCGTAGTAGTTATAACCGACGAGTCCGCCAACCGAGTAAGCCCCACTCACCATACCTATGGCGGTATTGTTATAAATAATTCCGCCGTCGTTGTCCCCGATAAGTCCGCCGACTCTTAAAGCCCCTACGACGTTAACAGTTGAGTAATTGTTCCTGACCGTGCCATCGTTGTGTCCTATCAATGCACCGACATATTCAAAGCCGCTCACACTCCCGCCGATTAATCCGACACTACGGATCACCGCAGTAGAACTGGTAGAGCCAAATAGCCCGACCGAGTAGGCTGATGGACGGTTGATCGTCAGATTACTGATCGCGTGGCCCAGGCCGTCGAAGACGCCGGTATAGGGAGTAACTGCGGTCCCGATGGGCATGAATCCCGTACCAGTATTCCACCCGGATGTGGTACTGGCATCGATGTTGCCGCCCAGCACATAGTTAGTACTTAGCGCACCCTCGACACCTTGCAAATCAGTACCCGTAATACTACCCGCAGCTCCCAGGCTATTGATGACGGTAAAGTTGCGCACTACCCCGTCTGAACCGATCAGGACGCTGTAGTTGTTTCCTGCAGGGAGGTTAATGACGGCATTGCGGGTGTAGACACTGGTATTGTTCAACGCCAACGCGCCCTGTCCGAACTGCACAGTCAGACTAGCGCTGCCGGAACCGTTCAGAACAGCGTTGATGTTGAGATTGTTTTGCGCGTTAAGCGTGAGTTTGTTGGCGCTCCAGCTCACGACATCATTGACGTTGACGGTGCCTGTGCTGCCGCTAACAGTGCCTGCGCTGCTCTTAATCGTCACAGCGTTATTCGCCAGACTCGCCGAGAGTGCCGCGCCGGTGATATCGCCGCCGCTCGCAGCAACGGTGTAGTCCGTCGGGTCGATCAGCCAGCTACATCGATTCGTGCTCGATGAACCGGGCGCTTAGAGAAGCTATCACCGACTG
>NZ_JBRIIQ010000169.1:0-5007 GCF_052976905.1 Glaciimonas sp. GG7
ATCAGGGCAGTTGCGATCCCGAGATTTTCACGTCCCGCCTCTTGCTGAATAAATACCGTGATATTGGGCAAAATAAAGCCCAGACCGAGCCCGCCCATCACCATGAATCCAGCGATCACGCCGTGCGAGGTCCAGCGGTTTGAAATCACCACGCCTAAGCACGATAGCGCCAGCAGGATAAAGCCGATGTAGAGCATGATCATCGGATTTTTGATGCGGGTGATGATCCGACCGTTGGAAATACTGCCGATCATGACGCAAGCAACCAATGGCGTAATCAACAAACCGGCGTCCTGCGGCGATAAACCGAAGCCGCCCTGATACAGCAAGGGCGCAAAAAACATCAGCGAAAACATCGAAAACCCGCTCAACAAGGAGAGCAAAAATAGCGCCGACAATTTCGGATGGAACAGTAAATCAAACGGCAATATCGGCTGTGGCGCGTGATGCTCCCATTTCCAGAGGGCATAAAAGGAAACAATGCTCGCCACCAACAACGCCAGCATCCCCAATGACAATCCATGCTTGGGCAGCATTTCGACGAATAATTGCAAGCAGCCTAAGGAGGCGGTAATTAACAACGCGCCCGGCCAGTCGAGCCGGATTTTGGCATCGGGATCGGTATGGCGCAGATGCGGCAGATATTTCCAGACAAAAATGAGTGACAAAATGCCCACCGGCAGATTGACAAAAAATACCCAGCGCCAGCCCCAGTATTGCGTCAGAAAACCACCGAGCGAAGGACCAATGGCGGTTGCCAGGCCGAACGCTGCACTCATCAGAATTTGCCAGCGCAGTCGTGTGTGTGCACCGGGAAATAAATCCGGGATGCAGGCAAAGGCCGTTCCCACCAGCATCCCGCCGCCTATCCCTTGCGCGCCACGGCCAATTACCAGCCACAGCATGCTATCGGCCATGCCGCACAGGATAGAGGCGGCGGTGAACAGAATAATGGAGACAATCACAAACGGCTTGCGACCGTAATAATCGCCCAGCCGACCGAATATCGGCACGGTAATGACAGAGGTCAGTAAATAGGAAGTGGCGACCCAGGAATACAGATCAAAGCCTTTGAGCTCGGCCACGATGGTGGGCAACGCCGTGCCGACAATGGTGGAATCAAGGGCGACGAGCATGATGACAAATGCGATCCCCAGCATGGCCATCAGTGATTCACGAAAAGGGAGAACTTGCTCGCTGGAGTGTGCGGCAGCGGAATGGAGGGCCATTGTGATCTGGTTGGTGCTGTTATTGAAGATTTCTGATTTGCAACATCGTCACGTCCGGATGGGTGGTCGATGTTGGTGCAAAATAGTTGTTATTCAGTAACGACAGCCAAAAATTGTAGATTGAGCATGATACGCCGGTTCCCTTGCGTTCGTCCGAGAGGATGGGACCAGATCACATTTTGCGCTGAATGGAAGGGTGGATGAAGGGTGGATGATTGCGTCCCCTCAATAATTGCGGGAGTAAGTAATCTATAATGCCGCCTTTCGCCTTTACTTCCCAAGCTTCTGCAATGAAGCTCACAAGGATGCAATGAACACGTTCCCATCGAACATATCAGGTCAGACATTGCGGCATTTACGGCGGGTATGGCGTAAATTTGGCATTTTGTGGTTGGGGGCGGTGTTGGTTGGTTTAGTCGCCGTGTTATATGCGCGCCTGATCGATGCCGGTTTCGGCATTTTTCGCAGCATTCAGCAAGCCCATTTCTGGCTGCCGATCATCATTACGCCGTTGGCTGGTGCACTTTGTGTCTGGTTGACGCGGCGGTTTTTTCCCGGGGCAGAAGGTAGCGGAATACCGCAAGTCATCGCCACACTAGAAGAAGAAACAACCCAGCGCGGCCACGCATTTTTATCGATAAAAATACTCTTGGGCAAGATCGGCGTTTCTTTTCTGGCGATACTGGGCGGTTTTACAATCGGGCGCGAAGGCCCGACGGTGCAAGTGGGAGCCGCCTTGATGTTCAATTTGCGCCGTCTGTATCCACGTGCCAGTGCCGCACTGGAACGACGCTTGATTTTGGCCGGAGCAGCCGCTGGTTTGTCCGCCGCCTTCAATACGCCGCTGGCGGGAATCGTTTTTGCGATTGAAGAATTGACCCGCAGTTTTGAGCATCGCGCCAGTGGCGTGGTGATTACTGTGATTATTTTTGCCGGTGCAGTAGCACTTGGCCTCAATGGTAACTACACTTATTTCGGGACCATACAGATTGCTGGTGCCCTTACTAACATGCTGGCCGTGGCGGTGGTGGTGACAGGCGTCGTCACCGGCATCGCAGGCGGAATTTTTTGCTGGTTGCTGCTCAATACCGAGCGCTGGATTCCTGCCAAAGTACAAACGTTGCGACGCGATCGCCCGGTTGTCTTTGGCGCATTATGCGGATTATTGGTAGCGCTCATTGGCGTCATCGCCGCTGGTGCCACGTTTGGTAGCGGTTATGTCGAGGCCCAGAGTTTGCTGGCTGGCGGGCATTTATCGATGTGGTATCCCTTTTTAAAAATGGCGTCGATGGTTGGCTCCTACCTGCCGGGTATTCCGGGCGGGATTTTTGCACCATCGTTGTCTATCGGTGCCGGGTTTGGCAACCTGCTGCACCTGTTATTCGATAACACTTCGTTGCAGATGTTGATTGCTCTGGCAATGGTCGGTTATCTGGCGGCGGTAACGCAGTCGCCGATTACCGCTTTTGTGATCGTGATGGAGATGATTAACGGCCATGCATTGGTGATTTCACTGATGGCAACGGCCTTAATTGCCAGTCGGGTATCGCGGTTTTTTGCGCCACCACTTTATGACGCACTGTCGGAACGGTATCGACAAACGTGTGCGTCACACCTTGTTTCACCGGATTTAAGAAAGTCAGAAAATGCTTAAAAAAGATATGGCGGAGTACTACGCCAAACGTGCCGAGTCTTACGAAGAAATTTACACCCGGCCTGAGCGCCAGGATGAATTGCTCACCCTGCAAGTGCGGGTGCAAGAGTTGCTCGAAGGCCACGACGTACTAGAACTTGCCTGCGGCACTGGCTTCTGGACCGAGCAACTTGCAGCCTCGGCCAAATCGGTGCTGGCAACCGACATCAATCCTGAAGTCATGAAACTGGCGCAGGCCAAGGGTTTTCCAGCCGACAAAGTCCGTTTTGCGCTCGCCGATGCGTTTGATCTCCAGCTAGACCGCCCTTATACAGCGGTCTTCTTTGGATTTTTGTTCTCGCACATTTTGCGTGAAGATCACGACAAATTTCTCAAGCACTTGCGTGCGCAGTTGGGGCCAGACACCTTAATGGTGATGCTCGACAACAGTTACGTCGAAGGCAGCAGCACCACGATTGCCCGTACCGACTTGCTGGGAAATACGTTTCAGCATCGGCGCTTGCCGGGGTTCCCTCAAGGCGACCGTTATGAGATTTTGAAAAATTTCCCCAGCGATAGCAATTTGCGCAAGCGGTTAGCGGCGGATACGCGGGATTTGCGGATTTTGCGCATGGAGCATTATTGGTTGTTGAGTTGTCGGTTGAAGTAGGGGGCAGGTTTTCGAATTGAATTAGGACTTACGCAAAATCGCCCCAGCGGCGTTATCCCTCTTAGCCCTACTAACATACTGTCTTCGTCAGTCGGACTTGCTGGGCCAGTTTTGCATAAGTCCTATGAGTGTGAACCGGCCTCAGAGCGAGAGTCAGATCAGTTTTCACCATCCCTATGGCACCAGATGTATGGGAATACGTTTTTGGTTAATTTCATTTTCCGTCACCAGTCGTTGGTTCAGATTACTCTCGACGAAACGCATTTTCCCATCATATTTTTCGGCTATGCCAGGCGCTTTGACGCGCTTCATAAATACATCAGCACGTGTTTGCTCTGGCGACAGGGGCTGGTTCTTATTGCGTAAATCAATAGCTTCCCTCAATAGAGGCGTCTGAAAATTATCAATGACATCGATTGAATGTTCGAAGATGTTAGTTTCCCCTGTTGCTAAATCAAGTACCACACCATAGCTACGTCCTGTACAAGAAGAAAATGACCAGTGATCCCATGATGGATGGATGTCATGCTGGGCTAAAGATTCTTTAATCGGATCTCCAATGCTTTCCCCTTGCATGAACCAAACGCCGCCAGCGAGTGTAGCTTGAATGGTTTTGCTTTCTCCCTTCGTATCTTTGATTAGTTCAATTGCCGTTTGAATTGTTTGGTTAATGATGACGCGAATATTGTGATCGAAGTGAATAACCGCACCCATTTTATTGACTGGGTTATACAGAGTAGATACGACACAAGTTTGTGCATTTAACGAGAACAAATAATTGTTATTTTTATTGATGTCATAAGCTGCGCATACTCCTTCGCCCTCCATTGCACCTCTTGCATAACAGGGAGAAGTTTTATGTGGAAACGCTTCTGAAAGATAATGAATAGTGCCAAGGTAATTCGTTTCAGGTGAGGGAGCTGGGCTGTTTTGCGACGCATATATTGGGGTTGGAGTTATGGCGCTTATCGGCATAAATTTCCTGATATTTATAAAGTCGACTGCAACGATATCAAGACATCGGTTGTGTAGCGACTCCCAAATGCTCATTAGGTCCAACCATCCCCGGAAAATTTGCCCATTCATTCGCAAACGTCACCGTCTCTGACGCATCAATCTTTTCTTTAATCCGCAAATTGAACGCACGCATTATTCCCCACTGCGCTTGCGGTCTGGTACGGAAAGCCCCCGTCAGGATAGCCCCGTGCAGATCAAAGCCGTTCAGGCCATAAATATCAATCGGTTGCAGTAATAAGTGACGCAGATCGGTGTCAGCCATCATTTCTGCGCCGGTTTCGCGCATCAGGTCCAGTGCATCGTCGATATGCGAGTCCAGCGTGACGTGCAATTTCAGTGCGGCGTAGGCGTATTCTCGCGAGTCATTTCTGACGGCGGTGATTTGCGAAAACGGCACGCTGTGGACCATCGATTCGTGCTTGTCCGTGGTACTCGGCATAGAACTACTGAGTCGGAGA
>NZ_JBRIIQ010000170.1:0-4777 GCF_052976905.1 Glaciimonas sp. GG7
CCCAACCGTTACGGCACCGACGTTAGCCGTCGTCATCGCTGGATGCGGGGTGACTGGCAAATCGCGGGTTGGTTGCGCCCGCGGGTACCGGCAACTGACAGCCAACATCCACGCCAGCCGAACGCCCTGTCGACCCTATCGCATTGGAAAATTTTCGACAATCTGCGCCGCAGCATGGTCTCCCCCGCCCTGTTTTTATTACTCGTTGCAGGCTGGACCTTATTGCATGCGCCGATGTTCTGGAGCACCACGGTCGCCGCCATCATCATCTTGCCGTACATGGTCGGTTCGCTCAACGACCTCCTGCGCAAACCCGTAGACGTCTTGCTGCAACAACATCTCATGGCCGTCTTGCGCAGCAGCGGTAACTATTTAGTGCAGGCTTTACTGACGTTGGCATTCTTGCCTTATGAAGCCTGCTTCAGCCTCGACGCCATCGTGCGCACCAACTGGCGCAATCTGATCTCGCATCGGCGCATGCTGGAATGGCGCCCTTCCAGCGAAATCACGCGCCATGGCAAAACAGATTTATTGAGCAGTTTTCGCGCCATGTGGGTAGAGCCGGTGCTGGCCATCGCCATTGCAACGGCGATGATGCAATTTTCACCGATGACTTTATTGAGCATAGCGAGCGTAATGGACGTAATGAGCGCCACACCGTTGCTCATCCTGTGGATCATAGCGCCAGCAATCGCCTGGCGGATCAGCTTGCCTCAACCACCGCGACCATCCCAACTAGGCACTGAACAACATCGCTTTCTGCGCAACTTATCGCGCAAAACGTGGGCATTTTTTGAAACCTATGTCGGCCCCGAAGACAACTGGCTGCCGCCCGATAATGTGCAGGAAAAACCGGTCGCAGTCGTCGCCCACAGAACCTCGCCGACCAATATCGGTATGGCCTTACTGGCCAATCTGTCGGCCTATGATTTCGGTTACATCCTCACAGCGCAATTGCTTGACCGTACCGAAAACACCTTGCGCACGCTCTCCACGCTAGAACGGTATCGCGGTCATTTCTATAACTGGTATGACACGCAATACCTCAAACCGCTCTACCCGATGTATGTATCGACGGTCGATAGCGGCAACTTCGCCGGACATCTGCTGACCTTACAAGCGGGCCTCAATGACCTTGGCGACCAACCGATTATTGGCATGCAATGGCTGCACGGTCTGCAAGACACGCTATCGATATTGACCGAGGAAATGAAGGCTGAAAAAAAATCAAATCCCGTTTCAACTATCAGCGCCACGCGTGAATGCGCCGCCTTTCAGAAAGCGATAACCAACGCCTTGCGTGGGCCGCCGCTGAGTCTTCTCGCATTCCAACAATCCATTGAAGAATTAACCGAATGTGCCTTAGAAATAGAGCACGCAACACACACCGCGAACGTAGGGAAAAATTCAGAAATAGCCTGGTGGACACGCGCGCTACTGCATCATTGCAGCGAAGCGAAAGCCACGCTGGCATGGTGTGCGCCGTGGATGATGTTGCCGCAACATGCGCACTGGATAACGGAGTTTGCGCTGCTCAATCACATTCCGACCATGCACGATCTGATTGTGCTTGAGGCGCTATTACTGCAATCCGAATACAAGATAACCAAGCCGATGGTTGCCCGCGTTGACAATAACAATGATGCCAACCATGAATATGAAGAGCCTCAACCACCGCGCCTATGGAACGCAGAAGAAAAAATCCAGCTTGCCGAAATCCATGTCAGCGTGATCGAGGCCGCCTTGCGCGCCGCTACCTACCTCAAAACCATCGCACGCTTAACGCTGCAACTACGTGAAATGGCGCAGACGGAATACGCGTTTCTCTACGATCGCAGCAGCCATTTACTGGCCATCGGCTACAACGTGAGCGAACGCCGTCGCGACGCCGGATTTTACGATCTGCTGGCCTCGGAAGCGCGCCTGTGCAGTTTCGTCGCCATCGCCCAAGGTCAGCTCCCGCAAGAAAACTGGTTCTCGCTTGGACGCCAACTCACCACAGCTGGCGGTGCGCCTATCTTGCTGTCATGGAGCGGCTCGATGTTCGAATATCTGATGCCGCTGCTGGTGATGCCCACCTTCGAACATACCTTGCTGGACCAGACTTATCGCTCCGCCGTCAAACGTCAGATTGACTATGGCGCACAAACCGGCATGCCGTGGGGCATGTCAGAGTCCGGTTATCACGCCTTCGATGCCAGCCTCAATTATCAATACCGCGCCTTTGGCGTGCCCGGACTGGGCCTTAAACGTGGCTTGGCCGACGATCTGGTGATCGCCCCCTACGCGTCGGTATTGGCCTTGATGGTCGCCCCGGAAGCCGCTTGCCTCAATCTGCAACGGCTCTCCGCAGAGGGATTTGAGGGCAAGTATGGCATGTACGAAGCCATCGATTACACCCGCTCACGCCTGCCGCGCGGCCAATCCTATGCCCTGATTTGTTCCTTCATGGCGCATCATCAGGGTATGAGCTTGCTGGCGCTGACGTATCTGTTGCACGACAAACCGATGCAACGGCGCTTTGCCTCAGACCCCTTATTTCAGGCCACGATGCTGCTGCACGAGCGCGTGCCCAAGGCGGGCGCGTTCTATTCCAACACCAGCGAACTATCGGACATCCGCACCGTGGCTGCCGTCACACAAGAGATGCCGGTGCGCATTCTCGGCAGCGCCAACACGCAGGTTCCCGAAGTCCAATTGCTCTCCAATGGTCATTATCACGTCATGGTCAGCAATGCCGGCGGCGGCTCTTCCCGTTGCCGCGATCTTGCAGTGACGCGTTGGCGCGAGGACACGACCTGCGACAACTGGGGCGCGTTCTGCTACGTGCGCGATCTTGCCAGCGGTGTGTATTGGTCCAGTACTTTTCAACCGACCCGCAAACCGGCACGCGAATATGAAGTCATTTTTTCCGAAGGCAGGGCCGAATTTCGACGCCGCGACACGAGTGAGGACGGCGACGGCTTTGACATCGACATGCATACCGAAATCGTGGTCTCACCCGAAGACGATATCGAACTGCGCCGCAGCCGCATCACCAATCGCGCGCGCAATCCCCGCACCATCGACATCACCAGCTATGCCGAAGTCGTCATCGACGCAGCGGCAGCCGATAACGCGCATCCCGCCTTCAGTAATCTGTTCGTCCATACGGAGATATTACCGCTGCAACGGGCGATATTGTGTACCCGTCGTCCCCGTTCGATGACTGAAAACCCGCCGTGGATGTTGCATCTGATGGCAGCGCATGGGGCCCATATCGATGCCGTTTCATATGAAACCGATCGCCTGCAATTTATCGGCCGTGGCCGCTCAAGCGCCGTCCCGCAAGCGATGCTCAGCCGCGCTGCGCTCTCCGGTAGCGAGGGCGCGGTGCTCGACCCCATCGTCGCGATCCGCTATTTGTTGACACTCGCGCCGGAACAAACGGTGACTATCGATATCGTCACAGGGATGAGCGATAACCGCGAAAACTGCCTGACCCTGATCGAAAAATATCACGACCGCCATCTGGCCGATCGCGTCTTCGATTTATCCTGGACCCACAGTCAGGTCATTTTGCGGCAAATCAACGCTACTGAAACCGATGCACAACTGTATGGCCGGCTCGCCAACGCGATCATGTACGCCAACAATGTACTGCGTGCCGACGCCAGCATTCTGATTAAAAATGCGCGTGGACAATCCGGACTCTGGAGTTACGCCATCTCCGGCGACTTACCGATCGTTCTGGTGCACATCCACGAGCTCGCCAATATCGAATTGATCAGGCAACTGGTGCAGGCGCACTCGTGGTGGCGGCAAAAAGGGCTGGCCGTCGATCTGGTGATCTGGAATGAAGATCACGCCGGGTATCGGCAATTGCTACAAGACCAGATCATGGGCTTGATTGCCGCGAGTATCGAAGGCCATTTTATTGATCGCCCCGGTGGCATTTTTGTACGGCCCGGGGATCAGATTGCCAGTGAAGACCGGATATTGCTGGAATCCGTTGCGCGCATCGTGCTCACCGATCGTAACGGTACGCTGGCCGAACAAATCAATCGGCGCGGCGCACCGGAAGTCCGTATACCGCGCCTCATTGTAAGTAGAAGTCCAGGCACGCCACCGACTACACAGCGCTACGCGAGTACCGAGGTGCGCGCTCCCGCCATCCAACGCAGCGATCTTATGTTGACCAATCCGTATGGCGGTTTTACGCCAGATGGGCGCGAATATGTGATCACAACAGACGACCGTCAACAAACCCCTGCGCCCTGGGTCAATGTGCTGGCCAATGCCGAGTTCGGCACAGTGGTGGCCGAAAACGGCGTGGCCTACACCTGGGGCGAAAACGCGCACGAATTCCGACTCACGCCCTGGCATAACGATCCGGTGAGCGCCGCCAGCGGCGAAGCGTTCTACCTGCGCGATGAAGAAACTACCGAATACTGGTCGCCAACACCGCTGCTGTCAGCTATTGCACCTGCCCCGCTTTACGTCACCCGCCACGGCTTTGGCTATAGCGTCTTTGAGCACGTTGAAAACGGCATCGCCTCGGCACTCTGGGTGTATGTGGCAACGGACGCGTCGGTCAAGTTTTCGGTTCTGAAATTGCGTAACGATTCGGGCCGCACGCGCAAACTCACAGCGACTGGCTACGTCGAATGGGTACTCGGCGATCTGCGCCAGAAATCGATGATGCACATCGTCACCGAAGTTGATCCGCACAGCGGTGCGATCTTTATCGATTCGTGCTTGTCCGTGGTACTCGGCATAGAACTACTGAGTCGGAGAC